>CAVEMF010000077.1:0-7847 GCA_963616715.1 Ruminococcus bromii
GAATAAACCCATGCATCAAAATGCATATAAAAATATTATTTTTGACATTATGCTATGAATTCAAAAGGGGATGAAACATGAGAGAGTGCAAGACATGCGCGATGGAGCGGATTCAGGATATGTTTAATGAGTTTTTCAAGGAGGAGTCGGCCGGCGGGATTTTGCTGATGGTGATGGCGGTGGTCGCCATGGGGCTGGCGAATTCGCCTTGGGGAGAGGCTTATGAGCATGCGCTGCATCTCTCGGTGGCGATCCCGTTTCTTCCGGAAATGTCGCTGCTTCATTGGGTGAATGATGGGCTGATGGCTGTCTTTTTCCTGGTGGTGGGGCTGGAGATCAAGCGGGAGTTTCTTTTCGGGGAATTGAAATCGATTTCGGCGACGATTCTTCCTATCGCGGCGGCGGTGGGCGGCATGGTGGTGCCGGCGGCGATGTATTCGCTTTTCAATTTCGGCGCGCCGTCGATTTCGGGCTGGGCGATTCCTATGTCTACGGACATTGCGTTTTCTCTGGGGGTCCTGGCTTTTGCGGCGAAGGGTGTGCCGCGGAGTGTGGCGATTTTCTTGACGGCGCTGGCTATCGTGGATGATTTGGGCGGCATCCTTGTGATCGCGCTTTTCTATAGCACGTCGCTGCAGTGGTCGGCGCTGGCTGCGGGGCTGGCGGTGCTTTTTGTGATGGCTGTGATTTCCAAAAGAAATGTGCATTCGCCCTATCCTTATATCCTTGGTGGGCTCTTGATGTGGTACGCGTTTCTTGAGGCAGGGATCCATCCTACGGTGGCGGGAGTCTTGACTGGCTTTTTGATTCCGGCGGGGAATGAGGGAAATCAAGTGGATCATCCGCTTCACCATTGGGAGCATAGGCTGGCGCCTTGGTCGGCGTTTGTGATCATGCCGATTTTCGCGGTGGGCAATGCAGGGATCCCTTTGGGGGCGGATAGCTTTGCGTCTCTTCTTTCGCCTATCGGTTTGGGGGTCATGGCCGGGCTTTTCCTGGGGAAGCCGTTGGGGATTTTCGGCACGGTATTTCTTCTCATCAAGGCGGGCGTGGCTGCGATGCCCGATGGCGTGCGCTGGTCTCATTTCCTGGGCGCGGGTGTGCTGGCGGGCATCGGTTTCACTATGTCCATTTTCCTGGCGTCTCTCTCTTTTGGAAATCCGGCGGACTTGGTGACGGCGAAGGCGGCTATCGTGACGGCGTCCATCCTCTCGGGGGTGCTGGGGACGGTGGTCTTTAAGGGGATTCGATGATGGGGGGCGGTAGTGGCAAATTAGAAGTGAGGAGTGAGGAGTGGTGGTGCGCCGCATCAAATTAGAAAGCGGCGCGAGTTTTTGAAATAGGGAAACGCGTTTGTCTGCTTCCCCACATCCGTTAACCGCATAACCGTGTAACCGTTCACCGTGTATGCTTTGGATTACGGGGACTGGCACAATAACCGCTATGTCTAAGCAAGGCAGTGCTCCATTTCCTGCTGTGGTCAACAGAGACGGTTCACGGTTATACGGTAAACGGTTCACGGTGGTGGGGAAGCAGGTCGCGCGGTGACTTTTCAAACTCGCAGCGCTTTTCAATTTGTGCACCGCACCTCCACTCCTCACTCCAAATTCCTCACGCCTCACTTTCAGACCAACCCCCGCCCTTCGGGCCCCCCCTTCCAAAGGAAGTGGGTAGATGATGGAGGCCACTTTCCCTCTTGTGTTAAAATAAAAGTAAAAGGAGGAAAGTGCGATGATGTATAAAAATGTAGTGGTCTATTGCGGTTCGCGTTTCGGTGTGAATCCGGCGTATGCTTCGTTTGCGGGGCAGCTGGGGGAGGCGCTGGGGCGCGGGGGATTTCATATGGTGTACGGCGGCGGCACGGTGGGGCTCATGGGCATCTGTGCGGACGCGGCTATGGCGGCCGGCGGCACGGTGACCGGCGTGATCCCGGAGGTATTCATCGCGAAGGAACAGGCGCATCGGGGGCTGACGGAGCTTCTGGAGGTGCCGGATATGACTGTGAGAAAGCGCAAGATGCTGGAGCTTGGCGATGCGTTCGTGGTGCTCCCGGGGGGCTTTGGGACGCTGGAGGAGCTGGCGGAGACGGCGAACCATTATCACATTTACGGAGACCCGGCCCATCAGCCGCCGATTATCATCGTGAATATCGAGGGGATTTATGATGGTCTCTTGCAGCAGCTCACCGCCTGGGGCGAGGAGGAGTTTGCGGACATGGAGGAATGGAAGAATATTCATGTATGCAAGGGATTGGCGGAGGTCATGGAGATCTTGCAGGGAGATTAGTGGTCAGTGATCAGCGATTAGTGATCAGGACGCGATTGACTGTGTTCTCATTCTCGTGTAACTGCTATCTTTAGTGATCAGTGATCAGTAGTCAGTGATCGAGGCGCTTTTGACTGCCTCGCCACTACCGTGAACTGTTCACCGTGTAACCGTTTACCCGCGTAGGGGAGATTAGGGATATGGAGCGGCAAGCTGTTGTGCAAAACAGTTTGCCGCTTCGTTTTTTGTGCCATGAGTGACGGTAAGCAGAACATGGCCGCTGGGGAGTAGGCATCACCCGCCCTACGGGCACCCTCTTCAGGGAAGATGGCTTAAAAATGTGGAAGGCGCGACCCGACTATTAAATGGGTAGCGTTGGTCATGCTTTCTGATTACCAACCACTGATTACTGATCACTGACCACTAATTACTATGCCGATAGCGCCAAGCATCCCCCAAGGACTCCGAGCTGCAAAAAGCTCGGAGTCTTTTTGCATATATTTCCATGAAAAAGTATAAAGAAAAACGTAAATGATACGCACGGCTGCGTGGTAAAAAAGTTGTGCATAAATACGGAGAAAATGGGCAATAAATTTTGTTGACATGGAAAGCATGCAATGTTATAATTCCAATGTTGCGTGGATGTAGTGTGCTGAAAAGCAGGTGAGAAGTATGACACTGGAAGATTTGAAGACTGCTGCATTTGTAGTAGGAATGAAGGAAACGGAAAGAGCGATCGAGAAGGGGGAAGCGTCCTCTGTATTTATCGCGTCGGACTGTGATGAACGGATTTCCGCTCCGCTGGCAGAAGCTTGCCGGTTGTCAGATATCCCTGTGAATCAGGATTTCACGAAGAAGGATCTCGGTCGTGCCTGTGGCATCAAGGTCAAGGCCGCTGCCGCTTGTATCCTCAAATCCCGGTAATATCTTTTGAGGCCTAGCCTTGAGAGATCAATTATAAATTTACCCTTGTAGAAAGGAGGTGCCCATTTTGCCGACAATCAATCAGCTGGTTCGTAAAGGCCGCCAGACTCTGGCTACCAAAGCGAAGACCCCGGCTCTGAAACAGTCCCCACAGAAACGTGGTGTCTGCACAAGAGTTTATACAGCTACCCCGAAAAAGCCAAACTCCGCTCTTCGTAAAGTAGCTCGTGTACGCCTGACCAACGGAATCGAAGTTTCTGCTTACATTCCTGGTGAAGGCCACAACCTGCAGGAACATAGCGTAGTCCTCATCAGAGGCGGCCGTGTTAAGGATCTTCCAGGTGTTCGTTACCACATTATCCGCGGCGCTCTCGATACCGTAGGTGTATCCGGACGTCAGCAGGGCCGTTCCAAATACGGCGCTAAGAAAGATAAGAAATAATATTTCCTATCAAGCGAAAATTGTGATTAACTAACATCTTATTATAAGGAGGAACTAACAATGCCGAGAAAAGGTGCTGTTCCGAAACGTGACGTGCTGCCGGATCCCGTGTATGGAAACAAGACAGTCACTCGTTTCATCAATAAAGTAATGCTTGACGGCAAGAAGGGTGTCGCAGAATCCATCGTTTATGGTGCATTCGATATCTGCCATAGCAAACTGAATAAAGAACCGATCGAAATTTTCGAACAGGCTCTCAATAATGTAATGCCGGTCCTCGAAGTACGTGCTCGCCGTGTGGGCGGTGCAAACTACCAGGTCCCGGTAGAAGTCAGAGCAGATCGCCGTCTGACTTTGGGTATCCGCTGGATGGTCAACTATGCCCGTCTGCGCAGCGAACGTACCATGGAAGAACGTCTGGCAGGCGAACTGATGGACGCTTTCAATAACACCGGTGCCGCTGTTAAGAAGAAGGAAGATACCCATAAAATGGCTGAAGCAAACAAAGCTTTCGCTCATTATCGTTGGTAATTTTAATAAGGAGAGAACATCGTGGGCAGAGAATTTCCGCTTGAAAAAACAAGAAACATCGGCATCATGGCACACATCGATGCAGGTAAGACCACAACCACGGAACGTATCCTGTATTATACCGGCGTAAACCATAAAATCGGTGAAGTTCATGATGGCGCAGCTACCATGGACTGGATGGCTCAGGAACAGGAACGCGGCATCACCATTACCTCTGCTGCTACCACCTGCCACTGGAAAGGCTACCGCGTAAACATCATCGATACCCCAGGGCACGTAGACTTCACTGTAGAAGTTGAACGTTCTCTGCGCGTACTCGATGGCTCCGTCGCTGTATTCAGTGCAAAAGACGGCGTACAGACCCAGTCTGAAACCGTTTGGAGACAGGCAGACCACTACCGCGTACCCCGTATCGCATTCATCAACAAGATGGATACCATCGGCGCAGACTTCCTCCATGCTGTAGCAACCATGGACACCCGTCTGCACGCAAGAGCTATCCCGATGCAGCTTCCTATTGGCAAGCAGGATACCTTCAAAGGCATCATCGACCTCTTGACAAGAGAAGCTGAAATCTACGACAGTGACGACGGAAAAGAATACCATGTAGAAGGTGTTCCGGAAGAACTCGCTGATCAGGTAGAAGAACTCCGCGAACAGATCATCGAAACCGCCGCTGAAGGCAGCGATGAACTGATGGAAAAATACCTCGAAGGTGAAGAACTCACCATGGAAGAAGTGAAAGCTTCTCTCCGTCAGCAGGTTCTTGACTGCAAACTCTTCCCGGTATTCTGCGGATCCGCATACAAAAACAAAGGTATTCAGATGCTGCTTGACGCAGTTCTCGATTACCTCCCGTCCCCGCTCGATATTCCTCCGGTTAAGGGCACCACTCTTAACGGCGATGAAGAAATCGAACGTCCGGTAGATGACACTGCACCTCTCGCAGCTCTGGCATTCAAGATCATGGCTGACCCATTCGTTGGTAAACTGGCTTACTTCCGCATTTACTCCGGTAAGATGGACCAGGGCACCTACGTTCTGAACTCCACCAAAGGAAAGAAAGAACGCGTTGGCCGTATCCTCCAGATGCATGCAAATCAGCGTCATGAAATCGATGTAGCATACACCGGCGATATCGCTGCAGCTGTAGGCTTCAAAGATGTAACCACCGGCGATACCCTTTGCGATATCGAAAACCCGATCATCCTCGAAAAGATGGAATTCCCGGAACCGGTTATTTCCGTTGCTGTTGAACCGAAGACCAAAGCTGACCAGGAAAAAATGGGCAATGCGCTCCAGAGACTGGCAGAAGAAGATCCGACCTTCAGAGTACACACTGATCCGGAATCCAACCAGACCATCATTTCCGGCATGGGCGAACTCCACCTGGACATCATCGTCGATCGTATGAGACGTGAATTCAACGTGGAATGCACCGTAGGCAAACCGCAGGTTGCTTACCGCGAAACCATCCGTAAGTCTGTTGAATCCGAAGGTAAATTCGTTCGCCAGACCGGCGGTCATGGTCAGTACGGTCACTGCTGGCTGCGCCTCGAACCGCAGGAAGCTGGTAAAGGCTTTGAATTCGCAAATGAAGTCGTTGGCGGCGTCATTCCGAAAGAATTCATCAACCCGATCCAGGCCGGCGTTGAAGCAGCTCTCGAAGACGGCGTAGTTGCAGGCTATCCGATGGTAGACGTTAAGGTTACCGTATATGACGGTTCTTACCATGATGTCGACTCCTCCGAAATGGCCTTCAAAGTTGCCGGCTCCATGGCATTCAAAGACGGTGCTAAGAAAGCTGATCCGGTTCTCCTCGAACCATACATGGCTGTAGAAGTAGACGTTCCGGAAGATTACATGGGCGACGTTATCGGTGGCCTGAACTCCCGTCGTGGACGTATCGAAGGCATGGAAACCGAAAACGGCGAATCCAGAATCAAAGGCTTCGTACCGCTTTCCGAAATGTTCGGCTACGCTACCGCTCTCCGCAGCTCCACCCAGGGCCGCGGTACCTTCACCATGACATTCGATCATTATGAAGAAGTTCCGAAGGCTATTTCTCAGCAGATCACTGAAGAAAGACTCGGAAAGAAATAATTTTATAAGGAGATATCAAAATGGCAAAAGCTCATTACGAAAGAACCAAGCCGCATGTTAACATCGGCACCATTGGCCACGTCGATCATGGTAAAACTACCCTGACCGCTGCTATCACCAAAGTTCTCGCTCAGGAAGGCAAAGCAAACTTCCTCGACTACGCTTCCATCGATAAAGCACCGGAAGAAAGAGCACGCGGCATCACCATCAACACCTCCACCGTTGAATACGAAACCGAAACCCGCCACTACGCACACGTAGACTGCCCAGGGCACGCTGACTATGTAAAGAACATGATCACCGGCGCAGCTCAGATGGACGGCGCTATCCTCGTAGTATCCGCAGCTGACGGCCCGATGCCCCAGACCCGCGAACACATCCTCCTGGCTAAACAGGTAGGCGTACCGGCTATCGTTGTATTCCTGAACAAAGCTGACCAGGTAGACGATCCGGAACTGATCGACCTCGTAGAAATGGAAATCAGAGAACTGCTCTCCTCCTACGACTACCCGGGCGACGATCTGCCGATCGTTGTAGGCTCCGCTCTCGGCGCTCTGAACGGCAACGCTGCTGATGAACAGAAGATCCGTGACCTGATGGCTGAAGTTGATGCTTACATCCCGACTCCGGAACGTGACACCGACAAACCATTCCTGATGCCAGTCGAAGACGTATTCACCATCACCGGCCGCGGCACCGTTGCTACCGGCAGAGTAGAACGTGGTACCGTCAAAGTTGGCGACGCAGCTGAAATCGTCGGCCTCCAGGAAAAACCGACCGCTACCGTCGTTACCGGCGTAGAAATGTTCAGAAAGACCCTTGACCAGGCTATGGCTGGCGATAACATCGGCGCACTGCTCCGTGGTATCGACCGTAAAGACATCGTTCGTGGCCAGGTCCTCGCTAAACCGGGCACCGTACAGCCGCACACCGAATTCACCGCTCAGGTATACGTCCTGACCAAAGATGAAGGCGGCCGTCATACCCCATTCTTCAACGGCTATCGTCCGCAGTTCTTCTTCAGAACCACCGACGTAACCGGCGACATCCAGCTGCCGGAAGGCACTGAAATGTGCATGCCTGGCGATAACGTTGAAATGGAAGTAAAACTGATCACCCCAATCGCTATGGAAGAAGGCCAGCGTTTCGCTATCCGTGAAGGCGGCCGTACCGTAGGCGCAGGCGTTGTAGCTAAGATCGCAAAATAATTTAGCCTTTCGCTAAATAAAAAGAGCTCCCGCAAGGGAGCTCTTTTTGTATGCCCTCTTCACTGAAGAGGGTGCCCGAAGGGCGGGTGATGTTCCCTATTGTAACCTCCTTCCTCTGGAAGGAGGGGAACCGCGTCAGCGGTGGAGGTTGGCCAATGTAAGTGAGGAGTGAGGAGTGGAGGTGCGCCGCATCAATTCATATAGCGGCGCGAGTTTTTGAAATAGAAATTCGCGAACCTGCTTCCCCACTACCGTGAACCGTTTACCGTATAACCGTTAACCGATTCTTTTGACGATTGCGGGAAATGGAGCAACGCCCTGTTTCGATATAGTGCTTTCTCCTCCAGCTCCCGTAATCCGAAGTATGCTCGGTG
>CAVEMF010000078.1:0-7754 GCA_963616715.1 Ruminococcus bromii
TTCCTGGCGTCCTGCACAATGGCCGGCACCAGTCCTTTGTCGTCAAAGGAAATATTTTTTATATCTACAGATTCCATTTGGGATTCCTTTCGTAATAGAGATGATGAGATATAGTGGGATTGGGATAAGGGATAGGGGATAAGGGATAGGGACGCGTCTACCGGCTTCCTCATAGTCATAAGGAAGCCGGCATCACCCGCCCTTCAGGCACCAAGCCCTCTTCAGCGAAGAGGGCTTGGTGCGTTTGACTATGCAGTCAAATGCGCCTTATCCCCTATCCCTTATCCCCTATCCCTTTACGCTCTCAGCGTCTCACCGCCACTCCCCTCCCCGCCAGGTACTCTTTCAGGTCCGGGATCGCGATTTCTCCGAAGTGGAAGACCGAGGCGGCGAGAGCGGCATCGGCGCCGGCTTCGAAGGCTTTGGCGAAGTCTTCCATCTTTCCCGCGCCGCCGGAGGCGATGACGGGGATGGAGAGCGCATCGGAGAGGACGCGCATGAGCTCTAAGTCATAGCCATCCTTTTCTCCATCGGCATCGATGGAGTTCATGCAGATTTCTCCGGCGCCAAGCTCCATGCCTTTTCTCGCCCACTCGATGACGGAAATGCCGGTATTCTTGCGGCCGCCTTCCACGAAGACGTCCCAGCCGCCCTCACCATTCCGTTTGCCGTCAATGGAGAGGACCACGCACTGGTTGCCGAAGCGCTCGGCACTTTCCTGAATGATTTCCGGATGCATCACCGCTGCCGAATTCACAGAGACTTTATCCGCCCCGGCAAGAAGCATGGTGCGGAAATCATCGGCCTTGCGGATGCCGCCGCCTACCGTAAATGGGATGGTGAGCTCTTTGGCAATGGCGCGGACGGTATCCACGAAGGTTTCTCTCCCCTCGTGGGTGGCGGTGATGTCATAGAAAACCAATTCATCAGCCCCGGAGTCGGAGTAATACTTCCCCAGCGCCACCGGATCGTCCACGTCCTGCAAATTATGAAATTGTTTCCCCTTCACCACGCGCCCATGATTGACGTCGAGGCAGGGGATGATACGTTTGGCTAACATGATTGTGCTCCTTGGCTTAATTGGTTTAGGAATTAGTGATCAGTGATTAGTGATTAGTGATCGGGCGCGTTTAGTTGCTTCCTCATCCACGCCGAGTACTTCTATTGGTTTAGTAATTAGTGGTCAGTGATCAGGACTCAGTATCCACGCGCAGCCTAATCACTGATTACTGATTACTAAACCTCCAGCGTCGAGCATGATAACTGACGCCCTGATCACTGATCACTAAACCGACAGAGTCTTTCCTTTTCTATTCCTGTATCTCCCTGATCTCCTCCATGGTCACTTTCTCTTCATAGAGGGCTTTGCCGGTGATGGCGCCGTAGACGCCTAGCTTGGAAAGATTTCTTAAATCTTCTGCGGAAGAGACGCCGCCGGAGGCTATGAGGTGGATGCCCGGGAGGGACTGGAGCTTTTCCATCATTTCCATGTTTGGCCCGCTGAGCATGCCGTCGCGGCTGATGTCGGTGTAGACGATGGTATTCACGCCATTGTCCAAAAGAGTCTTCACGAAGGGGAGGACCTTCTGGCTGCTGCCGTCCACCCAGCCGTGGGTGGCCACGGTGTCGCCGTGGGCGTCCACCGAGACAGCGATGTGCTCAGCACCGTATTTCTTGGCTGCCTGAATAGCGAAGTAAGGAGATGCCACAGCCTTGGAGCCGATGATGACGCGGTAGACGCCATTCTCCAGGTGTGCCTTGATGGCTTCCTCGGTGCGGATGCCGCCGCCCACTTCGATGGGGATAGAGACGGCTTTGCACATGGCGCGGATGATATCCGTATTCACGCCACCGCCTTTGAATGCGCCATCGAGGTCCACCACGTGGAGGTACTTCGCCCCCAGCTCCTGCCATTTCAGTGCCATTTTCACCGGGTCATCGCCGTAGACCGTGAGATCCGCGCGCTTGCCCTGTTTCAGGCGGACGCAGTGTCCGCTCTCTATATCTATTGCGGGAAATATTTTCATTTGACCAACCACTCTGCTATCTGTTTCCAAATCTGGACTCCCACAGGGCCGGATTTCTCCGGATGAAATTGGAATCCAAGCACATTGTCTTTGCCTACCACTGCCGGCACGGTGACGCCGTAGTCTGCCGAAGCGATCACGTCATCCGTATCTCCCGGTGTCTTATAGTAGGAGTGCACGAAATATACGTAGGGATGGGCAGGCAGCCCTTCCACAGTCTCATGAGGCCGATGGAGTACCAGCTCATTCCATCCCATATGGGGGACTTTCAGATTTCCTTTCGGGAAACGGGCGATGCGGCCCGGCAGAAGTCCCAGGGCTTTCACTTCGCCGCCTTCTTCCGAGACTTCATAGAGCGCCTGCATGCCCAGGCAAATGCCCACCAGCTTTTTGCCCTTCCCCACTTCCTCTTTGATGAGCTCCGTGAGGCCGTAAGCATCCAGGTGCGCCATGGCGTCTTTCATGGCGCCCACGCCGGGAAGGATCAGCGCTTTCGCCGCGCGGATTTCCTCGGCGTCTCGGGTGATCACCACGTCGAGGCCCGCCCGCTTAGCGGCGCGCTCCACGTTTCCCAGATTTCCTGCGTCGTAATCGATAATAGCTACTTTCATCACAGCACTCCTTTGGTAGACAGAATGCCCTTCCCTTCGATGGTGACCGCTTCCTTCAGGGCGTGGCCGATGCCTTTGAAAAGGGACTCCACGATGTGATGGCCATTGATGCCATAAAGGGTGGCCATGTGGAGATTCATCATGGCGTGGTCCGCGAAGGCAAGGAAAAATTCTCTGGTCATCTCTGTCTCAAAGTCGCCGATGCGCTCCACCGGGATGGCCACATCAAAGACCAAGTAGGGCCGGCCGGAAATATCCAAGACGATGCGGGAGAGCGTCTCGTCCATGGGGCAGTAGAACGCGCCATAGCGGCGGATACCCTTCTTGTCGCCCAAAGCTTTCCGAAAGACTTCGCCCAAGGTGATGCCGATGTCCTCGATGGTGTGATGGTTGTCCACATCGAGGTCGCCGGTGCAAGTCAAGGAAATATCCATCCCGCTGTGTGCAGCGAGAAGATGCAGCATATGGTCGAAGAATCCGATGCCCGAGGTGCCTTCGAATTTCCCTTCCCCATCGATGGCAAGGGTGATGGAAATATCGGTCTCCCCGGTGGTGCGCCGAAGCGTAGCTGTGCGGGTCATACGAGAACCTCCCGGAATACATCAATCAATGTGTCATCCACATCCTTCGTGGTGACGGAAATGCGGAAACCATTCGGAATTTCTGCATTGTTTCTATAAATCTTTACGAGAATATCTTTCTTCCGCAGGGCTTCGAAGATTTCCTCCTGCTTGCTTTCCACTTGTACCAAGAGGAAATTCGTGCAGGACGGATATACCGTGACTCCCGGGATTTCCGTGAGAACCGCATAGAGGCGGTCGCGCTCCGCATTGATGGCGTCGCGAACTGCAAAGATTTCCTCTCTGTGACGAAGCACGATGGGCGCGAAAAGCTGGGTAAAAGTATTCAGATTATATGGCGCTTTGATCTTTGCGATGGCTTCTATGAGCGCTTTATCGGCAGCCAAGTACCCGCAGCGCATGCCCGCCAGGCCGAAAGCTTTCGACAAGGTGCGAAGGACGATGAGATTTGGATACTGATCGATGAGGCCGATGACGCTTTCCTTCTGGGCAAATTCCATGTATGCTTCATCGACAAAGACGATATTCTCTGCCGCCTTCAGCACTTCTTCGATAAACGCCGCCGGCAGGAGGTCGCCGGTGGGGTTGTTCGGATTGCAAATGACGGTCACCTTCGGCTGGTATTTCTTCACCGCATCAAGGAGCCCCGCCTGGTCGCGCTTGTAACCCGGCATGTCCTTCACTTTGATGGTGGAAGCGCCCAAGGTTTCCGCCCCCAGCTCGTACATATCGAAAGTCGGGCTGTGCACCAGGATCTGATCCCCCGGGTCCAGGAAGGTGCCCAGGAGATAGGAAATCATCTCATCGCCGCCGTTGCCGCAGATGAAATTTTCCTCGCTGCCTCCGATATACTCCGCCAAGGCTTTCCGGATGTCGTCGGACATGGGCTTGGGGTAAATTTGCGGCTGGAAGGTATCGAGCGCCGCGATGAGCTCCGCCTTGATGGATGGGATGGAGAGCACATTGAGATAATTTTCATTCGCATTGATCACATGCTTCTCGGCGATAGGCGCCACGAAATAGGGATCAAAGTCTGCGATCGTTTTTCTAAGCCATTCAGTCTTCATCGCGCACCTCCATAGCATTGGCATGGGCGGTGAGGCCCTCTGCCTTGGCGAAAAGCTGTACTTTCTTGGAAATATTTCGGAATGCTTCCTCACTGTACATTTCTACGCTGCTATGCTTTACGAAATCGTAAACCCCCAGCGGCGAGGAGAAAGCGGCGGTGCCGGAGGTGGGGAGCGTGTGGTTCGGGCCGGCCATGTAGTCGCCGATGGGCTCGGAAGTATATTTCCCCAGGAAAATCGCGCCGGCATTGTAAATGAGCGGGAGATACTGCTTCGGTTCCGGCAGCTCCACTTCCAGATGTTCCGGAGCGATTTTGTTCACGATATCGAAACACTGGGCCGCGTCTTTACACAAGAATGCCTTCGCATAGTCATCCACCGAGCTCTTCATGATCTCATATCGAGAAAGCTCTTTCATCTGGCGATCCATTTCCGCTTCCACCTTCTTACCGAATGCAGCATCGGTGGTGATGAGGAAGACCGCCGCCCGCGGGTCATGCTCTGCCTGAGAGAGCAGGTCGGCAGCGATCCACTTCGGGTCCGCGCTGCCATCAGCCACGCAGCACACTTCCGACGGGCCGGCGATCATGTCGATGCCTACGGTGCCAAAGACCAGACGCTTTGCCATAGCTACGAACGCATTGCCCGGGCCTACGATCTTAAATACCGGCTCTACCGTTTCCGTACCGTAGGCCAACATGGCGATGCCCTGGGCGCCGCCGACTTTATAGATTTCCTTCACGCCGGCTACGTACGCAGCGGCGAGGATGTTTGGATTCACCTTGCCATCTTTCCCTGGCGGTGTCGCCATAGCCACCGACGGGCAGCCGGCTACCATGGCCGGCACCGTATCCATGAGCACCGTAGACGGATAGGCTGCGCGGCCGCCGGGGACATACACGCCCACGCGCTGGATGGGGAGGAACTGCTCGCCCAGTTCCACGCCGCCCCGAAAATTCTTCGTCCAGGACCGTCTCACCTGCTCCTTGTGGAAGGCTTCGATATTCGCCTTCGCTTCTTTGAGGACATCTAAGAACTCCGGTGTCACCAAGGTGAGCGCTTCCTCGATTTCCTCTTCGGACACGCGGAAATCATCAAGCTCCACGCCATCGAATTTCTTCGTCAGCGCCTTCACCGCCTCATCGCCGCCGTTTCTCACCTGCTCCAAGATGGCGGACACCGATTTCTCCAAGTCCTCAGACAAATTCACATTGCGGTTCGTCAAAGTCCGCACTTCACGAAGTGTAAAACCTTTTTCAGGTACTGTAATCCATTCCATTCTTATGGCTTCCTTTCATATATAAGGTTTCTTTCCTTTTTTACCCTCTTCCTTTGGAAGGGGGAGGGCCCGTAGGGCGGGGGTTGGCATCTCCTAGGGATAAGGGATATGGGATAAGGGATATGGCGCATTTTGCTGCTTCCCCATAGCTTTGAGCTAGGAGCTTGGAGCTTGTAAGCTCATCCCACGAGATAATAACGCTACAGTCAAACGCCCCCTGTTTTATGACTCAGCACCTAAGCATGCCTACTGACTCCAGAAAAGCTCCCAGCTGAAAGCTCCTAGCTACGAGAAAGCAGGTAAGCGCGTCCTTATCCCTTATCCCTTATCCCTTATCCCTATTTCACTTCACCAGCCTCATAAACTCCTTCAACTCTTCCTGTTTCATCTTATAGGAAACTTTATTGCAAATGAGCCTAGCGGAGAAGTCCATGAAATAGTCATAGGCTTCCAGGCCATTTTCATTTAGCGTGGTACCCGTTTCTACGATATCCACGATCACATCCGAGAGGCCCACGAGAGGCGCCAGCTCCACAGAGCCATTCAGCTTGATGATGTCGATGGGCTGGAAGCGGTCGGCAAAATATTTCCGCGCAATGGTAGGATACTTCGATGCCACCGTGAGGATGCGCTTATTCATCACCGCCTGATTTCCTTTGATGCCCGACACCGCCATGCGGCAGCGACCGATACCGAGATCCAGCACCTCGTACACATCCTCCTCGCCGTCCTCCATGAGCACATCCTTGCCCACGATGCCGGCGTCAGCAGCGCCGCGGCGGACGTAGACCGTCACATCGGGCGACTTCACGAAGGTGACGCGGATGCGTTCCTTGTCGTCTGTGAAAATGAGCTTCCGGCTATCGTCGCTATAGTCAGGAAATACGAAGCCTCCTTCCGCCAGCCTTTTCATCACTGTCTTTGCAATGCGGCCTTTGGCCAATGCCATATGAAGCATACTTAGAGACCTCCCAATTTTTCTTCCATCTCTTCCTTCGAGAAGGACATCCCATCCACCAGGAATTTCCCCTCCTTATAAGAAGCGATCATTTTATAATCACCGGCAGCGATCTGATTTCCGCAGCTCACGCCCATGACCGAGTAGCCCTTCCGCCGCCAAGCCATCAGCGTCACGATGAGATCCCGGTCTGCCTTGTCGTACACCACCGCGAGATCGCAGGACGGCACCATTTCCTCCAAGAGATTTGCTTCCGCCATCACCTCATAGAGAAGATTCATATTCATCCCGAAGCCGCAAGCCGGCCGGGGCACCTGGAACTGCGCCGCCAGCGAATCATACCGCCCGCCGGAAATCAAAGAGTACAGCGCGCCGTCTGCGTAAATGCGGAAAACCAGATCCGTGTAGTATCCCATGTGAGACGTGAAACCGAAGTCCAGCTGCACCTTGTCCGCATAGCCCGCCATTTCCAAGTAGTCGTAGACTTTTTTCAGCCGCTCCAAGGAGGCGGCCATCTTATGATTCAAGCAAAGGCCCTCGGCCCGCTTCAGCGTCTCCTCGTAGCGACCAAAGAGCCGCGGCAATTCAAGAAGCACATCCCGCTGGATCTTCGTGATGGAGAGCGTATCCGCCAGCTGCTCGAAGGAAACCAGATTTCTCTTCTCCATGTACTCCCGCACCTTCGAGAGCTGCTCCTCTGATAAATTGAGCTCCTCGAAAAGCGCATCCATGTACGCCACCGTCCCCAGGTCGATGCGCATATCCTTGATGCCCACCGCCTCGAGGAACTCCGCCGCCATCACCATCACTTCGCCATCGCACTCCGGCGTCTCATCGCCCAAGACCTCCACACCGCTCTGCTGGAAATATTTCCCGTGCGTGCACTTGCCGTAGTATTCGCGGAAGACCATGGACACGTAGCCGAATTTCAAAAGCTGCTTCGCATCCGGATACTCCCGAGATGCCGTCTTCACCAAGGGCACCGTCACATCCGGCCGCATCACCAGGACATCCCCCTGCGAGGAAATCGTCTTGATCATCTCCCGCTGCAGCTGTGGGAAATATTTGCCGTAGGTATCGTAATCCTCAAAGGTCGGCGTCTGGATGATCTTGCACCCGTGCCGCCGCATGACAGAGACCACACCGCTCTCGATGCGGTCGTAATTCTTCATTTCCTCTTCATGCACCATTTTTAAATCGTCAATCCCGTGAGCCATAAGAGCCCTCCTTT
>CAVEMF010000079.1:0-7735 GCA_963616715.1 Ruminococcus bromii
TAAAATGCTTAACTTAATAGCATTACTTCTCCAAGGGGCTACTCCTTAACGCTTGTGTAACATAGTTGTTTTACCTGCTGGTATTCTGGAGCAACAAAGCGGTTTCAAGCTTGCTGCACGCAAAAAAGCCGCCACGAGGGCGGCTTTTACTATGCGAATATGCAATTAGAGGAAAACGTCGAATGTTGGGATGCAAGAAAATGCGTCCTGATCACTGCTCACTAATCACTGATCACTAAACCGCTAGCCTTATTCCACGGTCACGGACTTCGCCAGGTTTCTCGGCTTATCCACATCGTTTCCTCTCTTGATGGAGGTGTAGTACGCCAGGAGCTGCATGGGGATGACGGCCAGGATGGGGGCGATGAAGGGATCCACTCTCGGGATACGGACGGTCTCGGTGGTGTATTTCGCGATTTCCGCATCGTCATCGTAGCCGATGCCCATGACTTCGGCGCCGCGGGCGCGGACTTCCTGGATATTGCTGTACATCTTGGCGCTGACGTCGTCCTGTGTCGCTACGGCGATGACCGGGGTTTCCGGGCTGATGAGAGCGAGGGTGCCGTGCTTCAATTCTCCGGCGGCGTAGGATTCGGCGTGGATGTAGGAGACTTCTTTCAGTTTCAGTGCGCCTTCCATGGCGATGGCGTAGTCGATGGAACGACCCAGGTAGAAAATGTCATCGGCTTTGATGAGATTGTCTGCCACTTCGGCCATATGGTCTTTTTCTACCAGCACTTTTTCGATCTGCGCCGGCAGTTCTTTGAGGCCACCGGTGATTTTCGCTACCAATTCCGGTTTCAAGGTGCCTTTCAGCTGGCCCATGTAGAGGGCGAGGAGCAGCAGGGCCACCAGCTGGGTGGTGTATGCTTTCGTGGAGGCTACGGCGATTTCCGGGCCTGCCAGGGTGTAAATGACATGGTCTGCTTCGCGGGCGATGGAGGAGCCGATGGAGTTTGTCACGGCGAGACTCTTGGCACCCAGGCGTTTTGCTTCTTTCAGCGCTGCCAGGGTGTCGATGGTTTCCCCGGACTGGCTGACTACGATGCAGAGGGTCTTGTCCGTGGTCAAGGGACGGCTGTAGCGGTATTCGGATGCGATTTCTACGGAAACAGGGATCTTCACGAAACGTTCGATGTAGTGCTTCGCTACGAGACCTGCATGGTAAGCCGTGCCGCAGGCGGTGATCAGGACATGATCGATGCCGTCGAAGCATTCTTTTGTCCAGCCCAGGTCGTCAAAGTTCACGGAGCCGTCTTTATTCAGATGGATCTGTACGGTATCGCGGACGGCTTTGGGCTGTTCGTAGATTTCTTTCAGCATGAAGTGCGGGTAGCCGCCTTTTTCGGCTGCTTCGGCGCTCCATTTCACTTCCTGCACTTCTTTGGAAATCGGATTTCCTTCGGCATCAAAGAGGGAGACGCCGCCGGCCTTCACCACAGCCAGCTCACAGTCATTGAGGATGTAAATGCGGCGGGTGTGATTGATGACAGCCGGGATGTCGGAGGCGATGAAGTTTTCGCCATCGCCGAGGCCGATGATGAGGGGATTGTCTTTCTTGGTGCAGATGATGGTGTCCGGTACGTCTTTATTCATCACCACCAGGCTGTAGGAGCCTTCGATGACAGCAAGCACCTTGCGGACGGTGGAGAAGAAATCGCCGTCGTCCATTTTTTCCAAGAGGTGCGCTACCACTTCGGTGTCGGTATCGGATTTGAATACATGGCCTTCGTCGATGAGCTGTTTCTTCAGGGTCATGTAGTTTTCGATGATGCCATTGTGTACGATGACGAAATGGTTGTGGCAGTCGCCATGGGGATGGGCATTTCTGTCAGACGGCTGGCCATGGGTCGCCCAACGGGTGTGACCGATGCCGATGTGGCCGGAGAGCGGATGGCCTTTCAGCGCTTCTTCCAGGTTTGCCAGGCGGCCTTTTTTCTTTTCGATTTCGATATGTCCATTCTCGTATACAGCGATGCCGGCGGAGTCATAGCCTCTGTATTCCAGGCGGCGCAGTCCGTCAATGAGAAAATGGGACGCTTCGCCGCGGCCCACATAACCTACAATACCACACATATTGGTATCCTCCTTGCGATTCTCAATGTTATTCTTGTTGTTTTATATCAAATGGGATCTAAGTTTCTTGTTTATTAGGGATAAGGGATAGGGGATAAGGGATAAGGCGCACTTGGCTGCTTTCCCAATCTCTCACATTCCTTGGCCCAAAAAGATTTA
Source organism: Ruminococcus bromii (assembly GCA_963616715.1). Lineage (GTDB taxonomy): Bacteria > Bacillota > Negativicutes > Veillonellales > Dialisteraceae > Dialister. The sequence continues at coordinate 2,236 of CAVEMF010000079.1, forward strand.
TACGGAGCTTATTATATCACAAAAAGTAAATTTTTGAAATTTAGCCAAAAGGAAAAGGAACTATAACCATCGTTATAGCTCCTTCGCTTTTTGTAAATTATAGCATAGGAAATAGTTTCGCGCTACTAGTGAGATTTCACGATAATGAACTCCCGGCGAAGTTAGGAGTGAGGAGTGGTGGTGCGCCGCACAATTCATAAAGCGGCGCGAATTTTTGAAATAGGGAAACGCTTCTAGCTGCTTCCCCACTACCGTGAACCGTTTACCGTATAACCGTTTACCACGCATACTACCGATAGCGAGCCGTGGAGCGATAAGCTCTTACGCAGAAGGTATATCGCTTCATGGCTCGCTACCAGTAAAAGAGCCGGTTAACGGTTATACGGCAAGCGGTTAACGGTAGTGGGGAAGCAGGTTCGCGTGCTGACTTTTCAAACTCGCGGCGCTTCTTAATTTGTGCGCCGCACTTCCACTCCTCACTCCTCACTCCTCACTTTCAGAAAGTATACCGCATACCTCAAGCAATCACAGCGCGTTAATCACTGCTTCCAGATCCTGCGCCTCTTCCAGTGCCGAGATGCCGGCGGCGGCTAGGAGGATGACGATGGCCATGGAGAGGATCACCATGAGGAGAGCCAGGAGGTAGGGGGCGAGGTTGATGAGGCAAGATTTCCCGGAGGGGAAGCCGTAGTTTTCACGAATGGCCAGCATGTCCAGGTAGAAGGTCCAGCCCCAGATCACAAGGCCACCAATTCCGGTCAAAGCCGAAAGGCCGATGGCTTCGAGGAAGGTGAAGAAGACGCCGAAGGCCATAGGAAGAGAGGCCGCGAGAAATCCGGCGGTGATGCCCTTCGCTGTCCCCCGACCGCCTAGGAGTCCGGAAATATAATCAGTCATGGCGCTATGGAGCAGGATGCCGATGCCCATGAAGAAGGCCATGCACAAGGTCTGCACCACGATGCCCGGGCCTTCTTCAAAAGCAGAAATCCCGCACAAGAGCACCACAAAAAGCCAAAGCCAAAGGGCTTCCAAAAATTTCTCTCCCCCGGTCACCAGCCCCATCGCTTTCCGCGGCGAGGTGAGGAGGGAGAAGGCTAAGTCTAGTAATGAATTCATAATGACTCCTTTGAAAATGAGTGATCAGTGATCAGTGATTAGTGATCAGGGCGCGTTTGACTGCTGCCCCATTCACGCCGGGGGACGCTATCGCCGTAGTGGTCAGTGGTCAGTGGTCAGTGATCAGGGCGCGATTTGCTGCTACCTCATTCACGCCGCTAACGCTATCGAATTAGTGGTCAGTGGTTAGTGATCACTAAAAGCCCCTTCCGTCCCGCGAGACTACTTCATCACCGGCGAACTCCCTTCGCTCAGTGCTTTTTTGAAATCTTCTGCCATGGCTTGGCCAAGGGCTTCGGTGATTTCTTTCGATTCGCCGCGAAGGAGGCCGCGGAGGTTCATGCCGCCTGCCGTATAGGATTTCACCGGCACCCTTTCGGTCTCTTCGATACCGCCGCTGGAGGCTGCGTAGGCGAGAGCATCGTAGTAGTTACCCATGGCATCCACCAGGCCTGCGTCCTGGGCTTGCTTGCCGGTGAGAATGCGACCATCAGCGATGGCTCTCACCTTCGCTTCGTCCATATTTCTACCATCGGCCACGGTGCGGACGAATTGGTCGTAAATGTCATCCACCATGTCTTGGAGCATGGCCCGCTCTTCTTCGGTCATGGGACGATACATGGAGAGGATGTCTTTGTGAGCGCCGCTCTTGATCTTGTCGCTCTTCACGCCCAGCTTGCCCATGAGCTCTTCGATGTTGTTGTACTCCATGTAGACGCCGATGCTGCCGGTCATGGTGGCAGGGGATGCGAAAATGTAATTTCCTTTGCTGGCGAGCCAATAGCCTGCCGAGCAGCACATGTCTCCCATGGAAACCACGATGGGCTTCTTGCTGCTGCGGATCTTATCCATTTCCTCCGCGATTTCCTGGGTGGCGCCGGTGGAGCCGCCGGGGCTATTGATGCGAAGGAGGATCGACTTCGCCTGTGGATCCAGCCGCGCCGCTTGGAGCTGGCGCATGATTTCCTCCGATGACGCGCCGGAGGAGCCGCTTAGCATCGACTCGGTCTCCTGCCCGCCATAAATAGCGCCATCGATGCGAATCACCGCCACGTAACCGCTCTCTTTCTCACCCATCGCCTTCTCTTTCCAAGACGGCCAAGACGCCGCCGCAATGGCGATGACCAAGAGAAATACGCCCAGCGCGATCATCCATTTCCTTTTTCTTTGTATGTCCATAGAGGCCTCCTTTTGTTTTGATTAGATTATAGCACAGGAACGCATAAAGGGATAAGGGATAGGGGACAAGGGATAAGGACGCATTTGATTGCTTCCCCATAGCTTTGAGCTGGGAGCTTGGAGCTGGTAAGCGCGCCCCACGAGACGCCAAGAGAGCTATCAGACGCGCATTACCTAAGGCCTCTGTCACTAAGCATGCCTACCGACACGAATAAAGCTCCAAGCTCCTAGCTCCTGGCTCAAAGCGATGAGGAAGCAAGTGCGCGCGTCCTTATCCCCTATCCCCTATCCCTTATCCCTTATCCCTAAATAGAAAAAGGAGCGTCTCCGCTCCTTTTTCTATTTCCTTATTTTCCCGAAAGTTTTTCGCCGGCGGCGATGATGTTTTCGATCACCATGGTGGTGGTGACGCTGCCTACACCGCCGGGAACCGGAGTGATAGCAGAGGCCACTTCGCTGACCGCTTCATAGTCCACGTCGCCTAGGGTCTTGCCGTCTACGCGGTTGATACCCACGTCGATGACGACGGCGCCTTCTTTCACCATGTCCTTTGTCACATAGTTCGCGTGGCCCACCGCTGCCACCAGGATGTCAGCTTCTTTGGTAATGGAGGCGATGTCCTTGGTGTGGGAGTGGCAGATGGTGACGGTGGCGTTCTTTTGGAGAAGCATGAGGGACACCGGTTTCCCGATCACGTTGCTTCGACCGATGACCACCGCTTTCTTGCCATCGATGGGGATATGATAGTGCGCAAGGAGTGCCATGACGGCTCTCGGAGTGCAGCCGAAGAGGCCGCGCTTACCGGCAGTGAGGCGGCCGGCATTGATTTCTGTGAGGCCGTCCACATCCTTGTCGGGGTGGATGAGGGCGATCATTTTTTCTTCATCGATGCCCTTGGGAAGTGGCATCATCATGAGGATGCCGGTGATTTTCTCATCATCACTAAGGCCGGTGATGAGTCCCGCCAATTCTTCTTCGGTGACGTCATCGCAGGTTTTATAAATTTCCGCTTCTATGCCATAGCCACCAGCCACTTTCTGCATGAAGCTGGCGTACATGGCGGACGGCTTGCTGCTGCCGGCGAGGATGATGGCGAGCTTCGGTTCATAGTTTTTCTCGCGAAGTGCGGCGAGACGAGCGGCGAGAGTTTCCTTCAAAGCCGCTGCGGTTTCTTTTCCATCCAGTATCATTGTCATTAGAAGAGCCCCGTAATATTTCCTTCATCATCTACATCAATGCGTTCAGCCGCCGGACGACGCGGAAGGCCGGGCATGGTCATGACTTTGCCGGTCAGAACCACCACGAAGCCGGCGCCGGCTGCGATGCGCGCTTCTCTCACGTGGAGGGTGAAGCCCGACGGTGCGCCCAGCATGTTGGGATCGTCAGAGAAAGAGGCCGGAGTCTTGGCGATGCACACCGGCACATGGGCAAATCCCATTTCTTCGATATGCGCCAGTTCTTTCGCTGCGGTGGGATCGTAAGCCACATTGGCAGCGCCGTAGATTTCCTTGGCAATGGTTTCGATTTTTTCTTTGAGAGTGAGCTCGGCGTCATAGAGCGGGTGGTAGCTTGCGCCTTCGTCGATAGCCGCGAGCACTTTCTCGGCCAGGTCGATGCCGCCTTTGCCGCCGTCTACGAAGACTGTGGACTCAGCCACTGCCACGCCGGCTTCGGCGCAAGCGTCTTCGATGACTTTCTTCTCTTCCGCGGTGTCGGAGGGGAACATATTCAGCGCCACCACGATGGGGAGGCCGAATTTCTTCAGATTGGAAATATGACGCATCAGGTTCGGCAGGCCCTTCTTCACCGCTTCCGGATCAGACTCGGTGAGTTCATTCTTGCCTTTGCCGCCATTCATCTTGAGCGCACGGATGGTAGCTACCAGCACAGCCGCATCGGGAGAGAGGCCGGCGAAGCGGCACTTGATGTCCAGGAATTTCTCTGCGCCCAGGTCAGCGCCAAAGCCCGCTTCGGTGACCACATAGTCAGAGAGATGGAGCGCGGTCTTCGTAGCCAGGACGGAGTTGCAGCCGTGGGCGATGTTTGCGAAAGGACCGCCGTGGATGAAGGCCGGCACGTGCTCCAAGGTCTGCACCAGGTTTGGTTTCAGGGCGTCCTTCATGAGAGCTGCCATAGCGCCTTCGGCGTGGATGTCGCCGGCAGTGACAGGCTTGTTGTCATAGGTGTAGCCGACGATGATTTTGGCGAAGCGTTCTTTCATATCGCGAATGGAACCGGCCAGGCAGAGAATCGCCATGACTTCGGATGCCACGGTGATGTCGAAGCCGCTTTCTCTGGGAATCCCGTTCGGCTTGCCGCCAAGGCCCACCACGATGTGACGAAGCACGCGGTCATTCATATCCATCACGCGGCCCCATACCACACGGCGCGGGTCGATGCCCAGCTCATTGCCCTGCTGGATGTGGTTATCCACCATAGCGGCCAGGAGGTTGTGCGCCGCAGTAATGGCGTGGAGGTCACCGGTGAAATGAAGATTGATATCTTCCATGGGGACTACCTGGGAGTAGCCGCCGCCGGCAGCGCCGCCTTTGATGCCCATGCAGGGTCCAAGGGATGGTTCGCGCAGGCAAATCATGGTCTTCTTGCCCAGCTGCGCCAGCGCCTGGCCGAGACCTACGGTGGTGGTGGTCTTCCCTTCGCCGGCCGGGGTCGGGGAAATCGCAGTCACCAGGATCAACTTACCCTGGGGACGGCTTTCCAGCTCTTTGGTGAATTTCAAAGAAACCTTGGCTTTGTAGTGGCCATAGTTTTCCAGATCCGCTGCCGGAATCCCTACCTTCTCTCCGATTTCGGTGATTGGTTTCATTTCTGCTTTCTGTGCAATCTCGATGTCTGTCAACATGTCTTATCTCCCTTCGTAAAAAAGAAATGCTATCACTTTAGATTATATCATAAGAACAAAAAGTGATAATAGCACTCTTTTTGGAAATAAAAATAGAAAAACCGCCTAGGCAGTTCTCCTGCCCAGACGGTCGGCTCTTCATTCCAATACCGCAGTCCACGTGGTCCATTCCACTCATCCGTCAGTCCTGCTGTATCTCTAAGTTGTGACTATAGGGTATCACGGGTGGGAAATGGTGTCAAGCTTTCCCAAGATAAGGCATGTTTCTGCAAGTTAGGAGTTAGGAATTAGGAGTGAGGAGTGGTGGTGCGCCGCATCAAATTGGAAAGCGGCGCGAGTTTT
>CAVEMF010000080.1:0-7648 GCA_963616715.1 Ruminococcus bromii
AAAATTATCTGTCAGAGCTGTCTTTTTCTTTGCGGATGACGTCGTGAGCGCCGCCTTCTACGATGGAGGTAGCGGATACGAGGGTCAGTTTTGCTTTTTCCTGGAGCTGCGGGATGGTGATAGCGCCGCAGTTGCACATGGTAGCTTTGATCTTAGCGCAGGTTTTTTCTACGTTTTCTTTCAGTGGGCCTGCGTACGGTACGTAGGAGTCTACGCCTTCTTCGAATGCCAGTTTCTTGGAGCCGTCCAGGTCATAGCGTCCCCAGTTTCTAGCGCGGTTGGAACCTTCGCCCCAGTATTCTTTCACGACGGTGCCGCCGACGGTTCTCTTCTGTGTCGGGGATTCGTCGAAGCGAGCGAAGTAACGGCCCAGCATGACGAAGTCAGCGCCCATAGCAAGAGCCAGGGTGATGTGGTGGTCGTAAACGATGCCGCCGTCGGAGCAAACCGGTACATAGATGCCGGTTCTCTTGAAGTATTCATCTCTAGCCTGGCAGACTTCGATGAGAGCGGTAGCCTGGCCGCGGCCGATGCCTTTGGTTTCGCGGGTGATGCAGATGGAGCCGCCACCGATGCCTACTTTGACGAAGTCAGCGCCGGATTCAGCCAGGAAGAGGAAGCCTTCGCGGTCAACTACATTGCCTGCGCCGACCTTTACTTTGTCGCCGTAGCGTTCACGGATCCACTGGATGGTGATTTTCTGCCATTCAGAGAAACCTTCGGAGGAGTCGATGCAGAGTACATCGGCGCCCGCGTCGACGAGGAGCGGCACGCGGTCTGCGTAGTCGCGGGAGTTGATGCCTGCGCCCACGATGAAGCGTTTTTCAGCGTCCAGCATTTCGTTCGGGTTTTCCTGGTGGGAGTCGTAGTCTTTGCGGAATACGAAAGCGTAGAGGCGGCCATCTTCGTAGAGGACCGGCAGAGAATTGATCTTGTTATCCCAGATGATGTCATTGGCTTCAGAGAGGGTGATGCCGTAGTTAGCTTTTACGAGCTTATCTACCGGTGTCATGAAGTTTTTGACTTTTTCGCTTTTGTCCATACGGCTTACACGGTAGTCCCTAGAGGAAACGATACCTACCATTTTGCCATTGGAGGTGCCATCTTCGGTGATAGCGATGGTGGAGTGGCCGGTCTTTGCCTTGAGGGCGAGGACGTCAGCCAGTGTATTTTCCGGGGAAAGGTTGGAATCGGAAGAAACGAAGCCTGCTTTCTGTGCTTTGACTCTGGCAACCATGGCTGCTTCTTCTTCAGGAGTCTGGGAACCGTAGATGAAAGAAACGCCGCCGTTTCTAGCGAGTTCTACAGCCAGCTTTTCGCCGGAGACTGCCTGCATGATAGCAGAGACCATAGGAATATTCAAAGTAATCGCCGGCTGCTCCCCTTTTTTGTATCTTACCAGTGGAGTCTTCAGAGACACATTAGCCGGAATGCAGTTGCAGTCCGAATATCCCGGAATGAGAAGATATTCATTAAAGGTATGTGCCGGTTCATTGATATAGGTTGCCATTATTTCCTCCTTAAATAAAAAATCTGGGATAAAGATATTAAGGTAAAATATACATCTTTCGTCCCCAAAGGTCAAGTGCATGAAAGCAATTTAATTGACCCATATATTTCTACTATTATATCCCAAATAAAAGGGGCGGGACAAGGGGATTTTAGGGAAATAAAAAACGCCCTGCATAGGGCGTGAAGGGCGCTAGGGGTTTTAGTGGTCAGTAATTAGTGATCAGTGATCAGGGCGCAATTGACGCTAGCCATCAAATACGTACTGGCTATTGATCACTAAGTCAACCATCATCCGCCCTTCGGGCACCTTCTTCAGAGAAGAAGGCTTGGCGCATCTGACGCTTCAGTCAAGTGCGTACTGATCACTGATCACTGACTACTAATCACTAAACCACTAGCGTCAATTTCTCAAAACCTACAGCAGCGGCTCGATGACGGACTGGAAATAGCGGTTCAGCTCTTCCGGTGTTTCCTGCATCTTATTTCTCACCCACCACTGTACCATTTCTACGAAGCTGCCGGAGATGTGGTTCAGGAGGAAGTCTCTGGGCACGTCGGTGGAAATCGGGCTCACCAGGAGGTAGGAGGCGATGACGCGGGAGAGGCTGGCCTTGAAGTGGCGCAGGAAGAAATCGGAGCTATCGGACACCAAAAGGTCGCGCAGGTGGTTCGTATTCTCGGCGATGTGCTCTAAGAGGTGGCAGAAGACCGGGTCCGGCATGCCGGCGTGGCTGTGGTGATCACTGGGATGATTGTCATTCATCACGCCCTCCACGATGTGGTCAAAGAGCTCTTTGCACATTTCCTCCAAAAGGCTGTCCTTTGTCTGGAAATGGGCGTAAAATGTGCTGCGGCCGATGTTCGCACGGTCAATGATGTTCTGGATGGTAATCTTTGAGTACGGCTTCTCTGAAAGTAAGGCACTGAAGGCCTCAAAAATAGCAGCCCTTGTTTTCTGTTGTCTTCGGTCCATAAATATCAGTCTCCTTGTATTTGTTGTTGTACGGGACAGATTGTTTGATATGATTCATTGTAAACGATGAGGTATGGATTTGCAAGGGGCTGGAAAAGTGATCAGTGATTAGTGATCAGTGATCAGGGCGCGGCTGATTGTTGGCGTCTCTTGGGATGATACCACTACCGATTATCGACCACCGATTATTAAAACGATAGCGGTATCATTGCAAGAGACACCGTCGCCAAATGCGTCCTGATCACTAATCACTAATCACTAATCACTATAATCCCCGGATGATTTCACAAACCGCCTTGGTATCCTCTTCTGTCGTAGCCCAGTGGGTGCAGAGGCGGATGATGCTGTGGGTCTCGTCGGCGGCGCAGCCAAAGCCGTAGGAGACTTTTTCGGCGAGCTTTTGGATGGTTTCATTGTCCATGGTGAAGAAGACCTGGTTTGTCGGGGATTCGAAGTAGAGCGGGATGCCTTTTTCGGTGAGGGCCTTTTGGATTTCCTCGGCGTAGCGGTCGGCGTCTTTGCCGATTTGGAAATAGAGGTCATCTTTGAAAAGTTCATCGAACTGGATACCCAGGAGCCTTCCTTTGGCGAGAAGGGCGCCGTGCTGCTTGATGATGGTGAAGAAATGGGGAATCAGCGCGGGATCCGGGACCACCACCGCTTCGCCGAGGAGGGCGCCGCATTTCGTGCCGCCGATGTAGAAGACATCCGCGAGGCGGGCGAGGTCCGGGAGGGTCACGTCATTCTGGGAGCTGCCCAGGGCGTAGGAGAGGCGGGCGCCGTCCACAAAGAGAGGCATGTGATGGGCGCGGCACACGGACGAAATGGCGGTGAGTTCTTCCAAAGAGTAGAGAGTCCCCCATTCGGTGGGCTGGGAAATATAAACCATGCCCGGCGCTACCATGTGGTCGCAGTTGTCGTCGGCATAGAAAGTTTTCACATAGTCATCGATGGCAGCGGCGGTAAGCTTGCCTTCCTTCGGTGGGAGCGCGAGCACCTTGTGACCGGTGTATTCGATGGCGCCGGCTTCATGCACATTCACGTGGCCGCTGTCAGCAGCGATGACGCCTTCATAGGAGCGAAGGAGCGCTGCGATGACCGTGGAATTGGTCTGGGTGCCGCCGATGAGAAATTCTACTTCCGCATCCTTGGCATCGCAGGCTTTACGGATGCGAGCCTTCGCGCTTTCGCAAATCGGGTCGAGACCGTAGCCCGGCGTGTGCATCATATTCGTTTCGACGAGGCGGGAGAGGATGTTTGGATGAGCCCCTTCCATGTAATCGCAAGAGAAGGGGAGTTTTTCTTTTGTCATGAGAATAAACCTTTCATATAAAATGGGGAATTACGCTATCGATTTCGTGGTCGGTATTCGGGGTGCGTTTGTATGCTTGTATGATGATAATGCTAAACGCGTCCCGACCACCGACTACTCCCTTGCAAGCGGTAATCCCGCCTAATTAAGATATTTTTTCAAAATGCGTAGTCCCTTTTCCAAATTCCGCAGGCTTCCGGTGGAGCAAAGGGCTACGCGGAGGAATTTGGCTTTGGGATTGGCGGTCACTTGAAAGCGATCGGAGTGGTACACGTGGACGCCGAGAGCGAGAAGCTCGGACTCCACTTGAGGGCCGGGGATTTCCTTGGAAATGGGAAGCCAGCGGAAAAAGCTCGTCGTCCCTTCCTGCACCTTGGGGAAATAGGAATCAAAGAGCTCTCCCGCTTCCTTGGCCAGGCGAAGCTTTTGTCGAATCAAATCATACGCCGCGCCGGATAGGATGAGCTCTGTGATGATTTCCGCATCCAGAGACGATGTTTTGATATTCATATTGGCCAGGCCGCGGAGAAGCGGGGCGGCGATGTCCTCTTTGTAAGCCCCAAAGGCGATGCGAAGGCCGGGGCAGAGATTCTTCGTAGTGCTGCAAATGTAGAAAGCCTTGCGGTCCACCATTTCAAAAAGCGGCTTTAGCGGTCGGCCGGTAGACGCGGAAATCCATCCGTATAAATCATCTTCCATGAGAAGGAGATCATATTTCCGAATCACCTGCGATAGCATGCGCCTGCGGCCCTCGGGGATGCACACATTGGTGGGATTCGAACCGCCGGGCATGAGATAGACGCCGCGAATTTTCCGCTTTTGGCAGGCGAGCGATAGCTGCTCCGGCTGCATGCCATTCCGGTCGCCGCGAATGGGCACCAGCGTCAGCTCCATGATTTTGGCAAGCTCGATGAAATTGGAGTAGGTGAATTCGTCTACTGCGATGGCATCGCCTTTTTGAAATAAAGAAGCAAGCGCCACTGAGAGCGCATTCTCTGCGCCGGTAAAAATAGAAATATGGGAAGGATCTATGGTCACGCCCATTTGAGAAAGCCAACGAGACGCCGCCATGAGCTGGTGCGGATGGCCGTGGATATAGCGATAATCCAAAAGAGATCGGATATTTCCTTTGGCTATGATCCGCGCGAGCGCCTTCTCTACCGGCAGCGTGCACTCGGAAAAGCCGCTGATGAATCCCAGCTCGATTACATTCTCCGAAGCCTTTTGCTCAGCGATGGTGATATCCTCTTTCGCATGAGGAGCCACGAAAGTGCCTTTGCCTATGATACCATAGACAAGGCCTTTTTTCTTCGCCGCCGTGTACACCCGAGTGATGGTGGTGTAATTCAGGTCCAGGAAATCCGCTAGTTCTCTCTGCGGCGGAAGCTTCGTGCCCGCTGCCAGATGGCCGCTTCGGATTTCCTCTTCCAAATGGGCGAGGAGCGAGGCATAGTAAGGCCGCGTGAGCCTCTCCCGTTCCGGCTTCCAGGATAAAGGGTATCGGTCAAACGAATTGATGGGCATGAAAAGTCCTCCTTAGACATCGGGGAACATGGAAATTGTTGCGCGTGAAAGGTTCAGGGGGCAGGGGTCATGGGTCAAGGGAAGGTGCGGCGCACAAATCAAGAAGCGCCGCGAATTTTGAAATTTGGACGTAGAAGCTCCGGGCCAATCTCCATCGTTTCACGGTTCTCCTCCTTCCCAAGGAAGCGGGGAAGCGCGCCCGACTACCGACTACCGACCGCCGACTACTAATCACTAACCACCCATTATTGTTTTCCATACAATTCAAAAGTTGTATGTATCATACCGCCTTGCTACAATGAAGTCAATTTCAAAATTGTATGATTTCAAAAGGAGGTCATTTTATGAAACAGTATGTCGTCGATGCGTTTACGGATCATGTATTCGCCGGAAATCAAGCAGCTATTTGTGTCTTGGACAATTGGGAGAGCGATGAATTGATGATGCACATCACCAAGGAAAATAATTTTTCCGAAACCGCTTTTCTCGTGAAGGAAGGGGAGGCTTATCATCTGCGTTGGTTCACGCCGGGCGGAGAAATCGACCTCTGCGGCCACGCGACACTGGCGGCGTCCTATGTGCTTTTCCGTTTCTATGAAACAGAAGCCGACACGCTTTCCTTCGACACCTTGAGCGGAAGGCTGACCGTGGTGAAAAAAGGCGAGCTTTTGGAAATGGATTTCCCGGCTTACGAATTGACACCCGTGGCTGTGACGAAAGAAATGGAAGAAGCGGCCGGCGCGAAAATTTTGGAAGCCTACATGGGAAGAGACCTCTTGGCCATTTTGGAAGATGAGGAAGCCGTGCGCACCCTCTCGCCGGACATGGAAAAAGTGAAAGCTCTCCCGGGCTCCCTCCTGCAAGTCACCGCCCAAGGCAAAGACACCGACTCGGTCTCTCGCTCCTTTGCGCCGAAGCTTTCTGTCGACGAAGACCCGGTCTGTGGCAGCGGCCACTGCCACATCGTTCCCTATTGGGCCAAGAAATTGGGGAAGAAAGAAATCTTGGCTTACCAGGCCTCTCCCCGCGGCGGCACGCTCTATTGCCGCATGGAAGGGGATCGCGTGAAGCTCGCCGGCAAAGCGGCGCTCTACTCTATCGCGGAATTGTATGTGTAGGCTGGGGGTCAGTGATTAGTGATCAGTGGTCAGTGATCAGGCGCGTTTGCCGGATGAGTTAGTATGTATACACATCGCTATCTTTGAATGGATCCTTCGACTGCGCTCAGGACGATGGCGCGAGGAAGCGATGGAGATGGGGAACCACTGATTAAACCCTCAATTCAAAAATTATAAGGATTTTTATGGTCGGGATGTGATGCTTACTCTTTGTCTAGTGCTGTTCTTAATTCTTCCATGCTGTCATAGCTGGGGACACTGGGGTCGCGGGAAATCCTGCGAGCTTCTTCCAGGGCGGCTAATGTACTTTCGGCATAGTGAGGCGGGTCTGTCTCTGGATGCGCATTTTCCCTTTTGATTTCTGTAGAAATTGTAGACATAAGTATCGCTCCTTTCGCTACTGGTATTATAGGCATTTTTGTTTTGCTATGAAAGGAGAAAGTAGAAATGACGGAGCACAGTCTCATTGTCTCATTGTCTCATCGTCTCATCACTCCTGATACATTTGCATGGTAAACCAACATGTGATATCATCAGGTCATAGTTGAAATGCCAAAGGCGGCAGTAGGACTCTCGGGTCCTCTGCTGCCTTTTTGCATGCAGGAGGGATGCTATGAAGAAGAAAATCAGTCTGATCCAGATGGATGTGCTCTTAGACGAGCCGGAAAAAAATTATGAGAAAGCCGTGGCACTGATGGAGAAAGCCATGGAGGATGCGCCGGATGTGCTGGTGCTGCCGGAAACTTTGAATACCGGTTTCTTTCCGTCGCCGGATGAGAAGCTGAAAGCGTTGTCCGATGCCGGCGGCGAGACTACGAAGAAAGTTTTCGGAGATTTTGCCAAGGCCCATCAGGTGAATATCGTGGCCGGTTCTGTGAGCGTTTTGGAAGACGATAAGGTGTACAACCGAAGCTATGTCTTTGACCGCGAAGGCAAGGTCATCGCCACTTACGATAAGATTCACGGTTTCAGTCCCATGGGCGAGACCAAGTCCTACACCGGCGGCGACTCGCTGGTGCATTTCGAGCTGGATGGCATTCCTTGCTCCATGGCCATTTGCTACGACATCCGCTTCTGCGAACTCATTCGCACCGAAGCGCTCCGCGGCGCTGATCTTTTCTTCCTGCCGGCTGCCTGGCCGCTGGTGAGAAAGGAGCATTGGGTGACACTCTCGAAAGCCAGAGCCATCGAGAACCAGATGTATTTCTG
>CAVEMF010000081.1:0-7589 GCA_963616715.1 Ruminococcus bromii
TTTCCTTTCCTCGCTCTGAATAAAAATTCAAGAATGATTTTTGAAAACGATTTAGTCAGCGCTTCCCTAGTGTATCCATATAGTTAATACCGTTAAAAGGTAAATTGCTTTTTGTTGAAAGTCATTGGGCACGCCTAATCACTGACTACTGATCACTGATCACTGATCACTAAAATTAAAATGTTTTCCCGCCCCCTATGGAAAAACTGGCGTATACAAGGTACAATAAGAGGAGATTTATATATTTCTAATCATGGAGGTCCCCTCAAATGGCAGACGAAAGAAAAAATTTGAAAGCAGTAAAATTCGAAGAATACACCAAGGCGAATAACCTGAATTTCTTCGTAAAAAATGAATTGCATGACGATGCAGATACCGTGGTATTCCAGTCTCAGCTGAAAGTGGAAGGCCAGACTGTACCGGTAGGCATCATCACCGACAATACCATTTACACCATCATCCGTGTACAGGTGGGTGCCGGCCTTGTAAAGGAAAGCAACAGCGCCAAAGTCCTGGATTATCTGAACCAGCTGAACCGCAGCTACAAAGTTTTCAAATACGTAGCTTCTGAAGACGGCGGCATTTTCCTCGACGCATGCCTGCCGAGCAATAATGAAAGCTTCGATGCAGAAATCGTTCGCGTAGTCCTCGACGTAGTGGTGGATCACCTGAACAGCGAATACAAGAACATCATGAAGCAGGCGTGGAACTAAGCTTCTTCCCATGACCTCCTTCCTTTGGAAGGAGGGGGACCGCGAAGCGGTGGAGGTTGGACCCTCTTTGCTGAGGAGGGTGCCCGCACTCCGGGTGATGCCTATTTCCATCGGCTTTCACGCTTTGAACTTTTCCACAAAGAAACCGAGAATTGCTCTTCTGCATTTCTCGGTTTTTATGTGTTTAAAAATCATACATGACAGATAGGGTTAGAGTCTGTATAATAGAATAGATAATTTGTAAGTTGTCGTTTACGTAAATGAGGTAAATATGTTCATTGATAGAGCAAAAATTATTGTAGTATCCGGCGCCGGCGGTGATGGGATGGTTGCTTTCCGCCGCGAGAAATATGTGCCAAGAGGCGGCCCATCAGGCGGTGATGGAGGCCTGGGAGGCTCGGTCATCGTCAGAGCCAATAGCGATTTGAATACGCTGATCAATTTCCGTCGTCATCGCAAATTCGCAGCGAAGAAAGGCGAAAATGGCGGCGCTAAGGAAATGTTTGGTAAAAATGCTGAGGATGTCATCGTAGAAGTGCCGCTGGGGACCATGGTCTATGATAACAAGACCGGCGAGCTTTTGGCGGATATGACCCAGAACGGCCAGGAAGCACGAGTGGTGAAAGGCGGCCACGGCGGCCGAGGAAATGCCCACTTCGCCACCAGTGCCGTCCGCGCGCCTACCTATGCAGAAAAAGGCGAGCCCGGCGAAGAAAAGGAATTGCGCTTGGAGCTGAAAGTCCTGGCTGATGTAGGCCTTTTGGGTTTCCCCAGCGTAGGGAAATCGAGCCTCATCCGCAAAGTGTCCGGCGCCAAGCCGGAAGTGGCTGCGTACCATTTCACCACGCTGAATCCGATCCTTGGGGTCGTGAATCTGGACTATGAAAGAAGCTTCGTCATGGCCGACATCCCGGGTCTCATCGAAGGCGCGTCTCAGGGCACGGGCCTTGGCGATGAATTCCTCCGCCATGTAGAACGCACGAAGGTTTTGATCCACGTATTGGACGCTGCCGGCAGCGAAGGCCGCGATCCCCTGCAGGATTTCCATATCATCAATACAGAGCTGGAGCTGTATAGCCCTGAGCTGATAAAGAAGAAGCAGATTGTCGCTGCCAATAAGACGGATCTCATCGATGATCCGAAGAAATTGGAAGAGTTGAAAGAAGCCATCGAAAAGGAAGGCTATGATTTCTATCCCATCTGCACCCTGAGCGGCGAGGGCACCCGTCCTCTCATGGAAGCGGTGTGGAAGCTTTTGCAGGAAATCCCGGATATTTCCTTCGATACACCGGAAAAGGCCATCGTATACGAAGTACCGAAAGAAGAATTCGAAATCGAGAACAAAAATGGCGTCTTCTACATCAAAGGCAAGCGCGTAGAAAAGCTGGTAGGTATGACGGACTTCGAGGACTATGTATCCATGCGCCGATTCGACCGCGCATGGCGCTTCATGGGTCTGGACAAGATGCTTCGAAAAGCCGGCATCGAAGAAGGCGACACCGTCAATTTGTACGGCGTAGAATTCACCTATTCGGAAAACAGAAATGAGGAAGAGGAGTAATAGGCAGCAAGTCTATTTCTCGCTAGGGAACCGCTGATTATTACATAGTGAAAGGGGTTACAGGTTCAAGGGGCGAGGGTCAAGGGGTGGTACGCCGCATCAAATTAAAAAGCGGCGTAAATTTGAAAATAAGGAAATGCGAGCCGACTTTTTAAACTTGCGGCGCTTCTTGATTTGTGCGCCGCACCTTCCCTTGCCCCCTGAACCCCGAACCCTGAACCTTTATTTTTAGGAGTCTATATGCTTACAGGAAAACAGAAACAGTATTTGAAGAGCCTGGCAGTGCAGCTGCCGGCAGTGGTACAGATCGGCAAAGACGGCATGAGCGAGAATGTCATCCAGAGTGTAGAGGATGTGCTCCTGGCCAGAGAGCTGATCAAAGTAAAGATCAATCAGAATTCCGATGAGGATATCAAGAGCACCGCCCTGGAGCTCTCCGGGAAACTGGACTGCGAAGTGGTGCAGATCATCGGCAGAAACTGCATCCTCTTCAAGCAGAAGAAAGATAAGAAGTCTCATTATGAATTGCCTTAATCGAGAAAAAATCAAGTCGAAAAAGCGCATCGTCGTGAAGGTGGGCACCAGCTCTTTGACCTATGAAAACGGGAAGGTCAATCTCCGTTTCCTGGATCATTTGGCGCGCCAGATTTCCGATATGAAGCATCGGGGCATGGAAGTGATCCTTGTTTCCTCCGGCGCCATCGGCGTGGGGCTCCCGGTCCTGGGATTCCGGAAGAAACCGGATTTCCTTCCTTACAAGCAGGCGGCTGCTGCGGTAGGGCAGGGGCTACTCATGAATATGTATGAGCGCTTTTTCCACGACTACGGCTATACGGTGGCGCAGCTTCTTTTCACCAAAGGCGACGCGGTGAATTCGAAGCGCTATCTCCACATGCGCGGCACGCTGAATGCACTCCTTGAGCTTGGCGCCATCCCGGTGGTGAATGAAAACGACGCGGTAGCGGCCGACGAAATCAAAATCGGCGACAATGACACCTTATCGGCCATCGTGGCCAGCATCGCCGAAGCGGACCTGCTCATCATTCTGTCGGATATCCAAGGCCTTTATGACAAGGACCCGAAGAGTCATGCCGATGCGAAGCTGATTCATGAAATCCCCACCTTCTCCCGCGAGCTTTTCGCCATCGCCGGCGGCGCGGGCACAGCGCGAGGCACCGGCGGTATGTATACCAAGGTGCAGGCCGCAGAAATCTGCGTCCACTCGGGCATCGATATGATTATTGCCCAGAGCGATGAGGAGAATGTGCTCGAGCGCATCATGGATGGCGAGGAAATCGGCACCCTTTTCTGCGGAGAAAATGTACATCCCCAGCTGAAGAAGCGGGATATCATCATCGGTACCGCGGTGAAAGGGAAGATTTTTGTGGACGAAGGCTGCAAGAAAGCGCTTTTGGACAAAGGCTCCAGCCTCCTGCCGGTGGGCATTGTAGAGGTAGAGGGGCAATTCTCCGATGGCGATACGGTGGCCGTATACTATGAGAATCAGGAGCTGGCTCGCGGGATTTCCCACTACAGCGCAGACGATGTGCGCCATATCATGGGACTTCACACAGAGAAGCTCTCTGTGGCTCTAGGCGGCGCTGCGCCTTACGACACGGTGATCCATCGGGACAACCTTTTGGTCATGAAGTGATGAAGTTTCGTGAAAAATTATATTGGGTGGTCTACTACTATACCCGCCATCCCAAGGGGCGTTTTGAATTGTCCCATATCTTGCAGCTTTTGGGATTTTGGACGATTTGTATTGTGATATGTGAAGCGGTGCTGTATCTATGGCTGAACGGATAGGTATTTTTGGTGGCTCTTTCAATCCCATCCATGTGGGACATCTGGTGATTGCGGAAGCAGCGTGGCAGGAGTTTTCACTCAGCAAAGTGATTTTCATCCCCTCCGGCGACACGCCGAATAAGGATATGCATCACATCGATAAGTATCTGCGCTACCGGATGACGGAAAAGGCCATCGAAGGAAATCGGCATTTCCTGATTTCTCCTATCGAAAGGGATCGGAGCGGTCCGTCCTACACCGTGGATACCATCCGCATGCTGCAGAAAGAATTCGGCGATGCCTATGAATTCTATTTCATCTGCGGCACCGATGCCGTGGCGGATCTGCCGACTTGGAAATACAATAAGGAGCTTTTGGAGTCCTGTCACTTCATCTGCGCCAGCCGGCCGGGAAATGAAGTGCAAATTCAAAAAGCCATCACCTATTTCGGGGCATTGGGAAGGGAGAAAATCCATTTCCTTCGCACCCCGGAGCTGGATATTTCCTCTACCATCCTTAGAAATTGGATCGCTCAAGGGAAATCGGTGCGCTACTTCATCCCGGATGCCGTGATCACCTGCATGAAAGAACATCATCTCTATGAATCGAGTGACGAAGAAGAAATATGATGAAAATTGAGAAAATAAAGAAGGATTTGGAAAAGTCATTGTCCGGGAAACGCTATCGCCACTCCGGCGGCGTGGCCGATACGGGAAAGCACTTGGCCAAGCTGTATGGGGCCGATGCCGAAAAGGCGTATCTGGCAGGATGGGTCCACGATGCCGCCAAGGAGCTCTCTCTTTCTGAGATGCAGGCTATCATTCCGATGGATTCGCCGCTTCGGCAGGATGCGCATATGTTTAACAGCCGGGCCCTTTTGCACGGACCGGCGGGAAGCATCCTCATCGAGAGTCGCTATGGCATTGAAGACCCGGAAATCCAGAGCGCCGTGCGCTACCATACCACCGGGCGCGAGGATATGACGCTTTTGGAAAAGATCATTTTCCTGGCCGATTATATCGAGCCATCTCGCGATTTCCCTGGCGTGGACACGCTGCGGAAACTGGCGGAAAAGGATCTGGATAAGGCGGTCTTGGCGGCCTATGATTCCACGATTTCTCATCTGCTGGAGCAAGGCGCCTATATTTACGACCTCACTTTTCTGGGACGCAATGATTTGGTTCTTCGAATGGAAAAGAAAGCATGAAAACAAGAAAAAGGAAAACCAGATTGAAGGTAAAGAAGCTGCTCTGTTTCCTTCTCATGGTCTTTGCCCTCTTGGCGCTCCTGGTCTTTGGCGTCGTGAAAGGGGTGGAGCTGTGGCATAGTGCCTCTGCTTCGGAGGACGGCAAGCCCACCTACTACCTTTTCATCGGCACCGATGCGGCGGCGGGAAATGAGGCGGACTCCCTGCTTCTGATGGCGATGAATGAGAAGAAAAAAGAGCTGACCTTCATTTCCCTCCCGTCGAATACGGAAATCAGCAAGCATGACAAAGAGACCATGCTAGTGAAGCAGACTTTCGCCGAAGGGGGCGCCGAGGAGACAAAGAGCAGCGTGGAGAATTTGCTCCATATCCGTATCGATAAATATGCGGTGATTCGCTACGAGGACTTTGAAACTTTGATGGCGAAGGCCGGGCGCCTCGATATGTATGTAGAAAAAACGATGAGCCATACTGATGCTGCCGGAAATGCAGATATCAATCTGCGCCAGGGGTATCAGGCGATGGATAGCGCCGGGGCGCTCTCCTATCTGCGCTATGTGGATAAGGAAAATGGAGAGCTTGGCCGCATCCAGCGGCAGGAGCGTTTCTTGAAGGTGCTGCTCTATAAGCTGCAGAATCACATGGCCCTCTATAATTGGGCAGCGGCCAAGAGAGCGTGGGGCGCATCGGAAACTGATATTTCCTCGTCAGAAGCGGCTTCCCTGGCTTACCAGTTGACCGATTTCCCGAAGGAAAATTGTCGCTTTGTCATCATCCCTGGGGAAATGCACCGAGATGGCAAAGAAAATCGCTGGGTCGTGAACCCGGTAGAAGCACAGAAGGCTTTGGCACTTACTATAGAATAAAGGAGTTTTGAAAATGGAAAATAATCTTCAAGTCATTTGCGAGGCACTGTCCAGCAAAAAAAGCGTTTTGATCAAAGTTCTGAATGTCC
Organism: Ruminococcus bromii; assembly: GCA_963616715.1. GTDB lineage: Bacteria > Bacillota > Negativicutes > Veillonellales > Dialisteraceae > Dialister. The sequence continues at coordinate 6,225 of CAVEMF010000081.1, forward strand.
GTGACCTCACGTCTATTGCGGACTATTTCGTCCTGGCTTCCACCAGAAACCAGAAGCAGTCTCAGGCAGCAGCGGACGAAGTGGAAGAAAAGATGGAAGCCTTGGGCGTCCGCGCCACCCGCAAGGAAGGCTATAGAGAAGGGGACTGGATTCTCCTCGACTTCGGCGATGTGATCGTCCATATCTTCACTGATGAAGAAAGACGCCACTTCGATTTCGATACCCTGTGGAAGGAAGCGCCAGCAGAAGAATACCACGACGCAGAAGAAAGCGAGAAATAAATGGAAGAAGTAAGAGAGCGGCAAGAGAGCATTTATAAAGAAAACTCCATCGCTGAGCTTCCGGTGGTCCGCGTATCCGCTTTCGGCGCCTTCCTGTCCGGCGGCACAGGCAATTCCAAAGATGACATCCTGCTGCACAAAGGGCAGCAGACCCACGAGGTGAAAGAAGGGGAGAAGGTACGGGTCTTCCTGTATCACGATCCCCATCACCGCTTGACTGCCAGCATGCGGTTGCCTCAGATTTCTGTGGGCGGCATCGGCTATGCGCCGGTGATGAATACCACCCGCTTCGGTGCCTTCGTCGATGTAGGCACCGAGCGCGGCATCTTCCTGCCTTTCACGGAAATGATTGGTCGCGTCACCGAAGGCCAAAAGGTATGGGTGAAGCTTTACGAAGATAAGACCGGCCGCCTGGCCGTCACCATGCATGTGGACGAAGAAATCCGCCGTATAGCGCTCCCGGTGGCCAATGACCAAATGGGAGAAAATCTGACCGGCACGGTGTATAACGAAACGGATAAAGGCTTTTTCCTCATCAGCCGGGATCGTCACATCGCATTCATTCACAAGACCGAGTGCAGAGAACCGATCCACTTAGGCGATGAGGTGACAGGCCGCATTTCCTTCATTCGTGAAGACGGCCATGTAAATATTTCCCTGCGCCCGCAAAAAGAAAAAGCCATGGAAGGGGATATGGCCCTCCTGGTGGCATGCATGGAGCGCCACAATGGCCTCCTTCCTCTGACTGATAAGAGCGATGCAGACCTCATCAAATCCACCCTGGGCATCAGCAAATCGGCTTTCAAAAGAGCCGTAGGCCACCTCCTCAAAGCCCGCCGCATTACGATTACAGAAGGACGGATACGGTTGGTAAAGTAAGAGGGGCGTCAAGCCTTCTTTGGGAAGAAGGTGCCCGAAGGGCGGATGATGGTTGGTTAGTGGGCGGTGATCAGTGATTAGTGATCAGGACTGGCTCAGGCTAGTGCATACATAGGTGTGCTACCATATTTCGCGTTCCTCAAATACGTAAAACAAAAAGAGCAGTGAAAAATAATTTCTTATTTTTCACTGCTCTTTTTTACAT
>CAVEMF010000082.1:0-7509 GCA_963616715.1 Ruminococcus bromii
ATTCAGAAAAACTTTCGCGCACTATTTGTCACTCAACCGATACACTTTCAAGCTTACTTGATCCCATTCAGCCGCTTGGCCAGGGTCTCGGCCCCTTCGTCGTCCCCGGCCGGGGTGATGATGGCCTGGTTTCCCAGGTACACGGTGCCGCCGGAGGCGTAGGCGTTTTTATTGGCTTCGCCGTGGGCATAGGCAGCGGCCAGATTTCCCATGACGAAATATTTCCTCTCGGTACTGCTCATGTCATTGGCGACAGATGGCGCGAGGAAATCCTTACCATTCACTTGCACCATGTCGGTGCTTTTTTTGATGGTCACATGACCTCCGGAAAGGGTGGTCAGTTTCTTTTCGTAATTGTTCCGCCGCTCTTCGTGGCTCGGGTGGTCGTTAGGGCTGAAGATTTCTCCGACGAAGGAATTTTTATACTCACCCTTCTTTTCCAACACGCGCTGCCACAGCGCGGCGCCAGCGCCGGGATTGTAGCCGGCGGCATAGGCGTAGTCAAAGGCGAGGTTGTCTGCCTCCCACTCTTGCTTCTTACCGATCTGCACGTTATTGATCTGGCCCACCACGGCGCTCATGGCGATATTCGCCAGCGCCCCGCCGCCCATAGACTCCGCGGCTACCGAGGCGCCGATGGCGGTGCGCATCTTTTTCTTCGTGCCGCTGACCGAGTGGTCTTTCATGCCGTGGGCCATTTCGTGAGCCAGGACGAAGGCCACTTCGTCGGTGTTGTCGGAAATGCTAAAGAGGCCGATGTTCACCGTCATCACGTGGCCCAAGCCGCAGGAGGCGTTGAAAGAGGTGTCGCTATTTAGAAAATACAGGAATGGCTTCTCATAAATTTTAGCATCGTAGGCCGCCACGCCGGCGGAGAGATTTCCCATGATGGAGTCCAGCATGGAGGTGTAGTACCAATCATCGGAGACGCCCATCTGCTGTTTCATTTCTTGGAAATATTCCTGCCGCCCTTCTTCGGTTTTGTTGATCTTGTCGATGTAGGAGTCCATGGCCTTGTACTGCACCGCGCCGCCAATCAACGCGCCGATGATGCCCGCCGTATTCGCCGCTTCCACCACAGGCGCAGCTGACATGGTCACGCCGAGAGTCATGCAGAGAGCCAGTGCACTTCTTGCGATTTTTCGTTTGTCCATTTTTCTATCCTCACTCTAAAAAACATTTTTTCTTTATCATACACCCAGGCGGAGGAATATCTCAAATGGGTTTGGAATTTTTTTGAATAGAGTGTTCAGGGGGCAGTGATCAGTGATTGGTAATCAGGGCGCGTTTGGCTGCTTCCCCACTACCGTGAACCGCTTACCGTGTAACCGCCCTCCGACTCTTTTGGCGGTAGCAGAAAATGGAGCATCACCCTGCTTCGTTGCAACGGTTTGCTTTCCAGCTCCCGCGACGTGAAGCACGCCAGTTAACGGTTACACGGTAAACGGATAACGGTAATGAGGAGGCAGGTGTCCGCGCCCTGACCACTAATCGCTGATTACTCATCCCTCAAAGCTTAATCTCCTGTTCTCTACCGCCGGCATCTCCTATCCATTATGCTTAATGCAGTGAGGACAGGAACATGGAGAAGACTTATATTTGTATCGATTTGAAAAGTTATTACGCGTCTGTGGAGTGCGTAGAGCGGGGGCTGGATCCTTTCAAGGCCCATCTGGTGGTGGCGGATCCATCGAGGGGCCCAGGGGCTTTGTGTCTGGCCATCAGCCCGGCCATGAAGGCGCTTGGGATCCGCAATCGCTGCCGGCTGTATGAAATCCCCCGAAGCGTCAAGTACATCACCGCCATGCCCAGGATGCAGCTCTACATGGAGCGATCGGCGGAAATTTATCAGATCTATCTCTCTTACATCGCCCCGGAGGATATATTTCCCTACTCCATCGACGAGTGCTTCATCGATGGGACGCCGTACAGAAGCTTGTACGGCGAGTCCGGAAAGAAAATGGCACAGCTTTTGATGGACGCTGTTTTCACGCGCACCGGCATCTGCGCCACCGCCGGCGTGGGGACGAATTTATTTCTCGCCAAGATCGCTATGGATATCTTGGCCAAGCATCTACCAGAGCATATCGGCGTCTTGGATGAAATGTCATTTCGCAAAACCATGTGGCATCACCGACCCATCACGGACTTCTGGAACATCGCCGCCGGCACGGCCCGGCGCCTGGAAAAGCTCGGCGTCTTTGATCTCTATGGCATCACGAAAGTCCCGCCGGCGACACTGTATCAAATCTTTGGAAAGAAGGCGGAATTTCTCATCGACCACGCCTGGGGCCGCGAGTCCTGCACCATCGCCGACATCCGTGCCTACCGGCCGGAGAATCGCTCTATAAATACAGGCCAGGTGCTCTTCGAAGACTACAGCGCCGCCGATGCGCGAATTCTCATTTATGAAATGGCGGAGCTCCTCATCCAGGAGCTCCTCTCGCAGGAACTGGTGACGAAAGAAATTTCCCTCTCCATCGGTTACTCGGGATACACCGGCCTATCTTCCGGTGGCAGCCGGCAACTCTCGCAGTACACCGATTTCCCCAAGGAAATACAAAAGGCTTTCCACGATCTTTACGACGCCAAGGTGCTGAGAAATCAAATGATTCGAAATCTCAATCTTTCCCTGGGCAAACTTCGACGCGCCGAGGACATGGCTTTCCAAAATGATCTCTTCCAAAATGCAGAGGACCATATCCGCGATAAGACCATCGAGAAGGTGATGGTCGAAATCAAAAAAAAGCATGGCAAGAACGCCATACTCCGCGGCATCGACTACATGCCCAAGGCTACGCTGCCCATGCGAAATACATTGATAGGAGGTCACCATGCCTAATAACAAACGCGCCATACAATTCATGCCATTCAATGGACTTCGGGGCTACGATGCCCTGGTCTATGCCGCCGAGCATCCGAAGGAAATGCGAAGAGAAATCACCGAAGCGCGCGCCGCCCGCTTGGATGAGATCATGAGCCGCCTTCGCAAGGGAGACCTGGTCCGCGTCACCTTTTATACCGGCAGCGGCTATGAAGAGCTCGCCTGCCGGGTCAAGGAAATAGACACCGCCTTTCGCGTGCTCCGGACGGACAAAGGGGCCATCGCCTTCTGTGATCTGTGGGAGGTGATACGTGGGGATAAGGACGCGTACCGTGAAAGTGAGGAGTGAGGAGTGAGGAGTGGTGGTGCGCCGCATCAAATCGTATAGCGGCGCGAGTTTTGAATTAGGCAAACGCGTTCACCTGCTTCCCCATATCCGTTAACCGTATAACCGTGTAACCGTTCACCGTGCATGCTTTGGATTACGGGAAGTAACACAATAAACCTCTATACCTAAACAGGGCAGCACTCCATTTCCCGCTATGGTCAATAGAGGCTGTTAACGGTTATACGGTGAACGGTTTACGGTAGTGGGGAAGCAGGCACGCACGCGGGCTAAAAAACTCGCGGCGCTTTTTAATTTGTGCGCCGCACCATCACTCCTCACTCCTCACTCCTAATTTTCGGGCGAACCCCCTCCTTCCAGAGGAAGGAAGTTTCATGGTGGCAAAGGAAAAAGGACTGCTTTCGCAGTCCTTTTTCCGGATCGTGTTTTCGCCCGAAGGCTGTATTGGTTACTGTTTCTTTTTTCCGCCCAGATAGGCCGCCATGACATCCGGGTTGGCTGCCACTTCCTGCGCCGGGCCTTCCATGACGATTTTGCCTGTTTCCATAACGTAGGCATAGTCGGCGATCTGGAGTGCCTTTCTTGCATTCTGTTCAACCAGAAGAACAGTAGTACCCATTTTATTGATGTCTTTGACTACGTCAAAGATCTGCTGTACTACCAGAGGAGCGAGACCCATGGAGGGTTCGTCGAGGAGCATGACCGTGGGGCGGGCCATCATAGCGCGGCCAATGGCGAGCATCTGCTGTTCGCCGCCGGAGAGGGTGCCGCCGAATTGGTTCTGTCTTTCGAAAAGTCTTGGGAATCTTTCGAAGACTTTGGACAGGTCTTCAGCGATGCCGTCTTTGTCTTTTCTCTGGTAGGCGCCAAGTTCCAAGTTTTCGCGGACCGACATGCCCTGGAGGATCTGACGGCCTTCGGGAACGAGGACCACGCCGCCATTCACGATGTCGTAGGTCTTTTTCCCGGCGATGGATTCGCCTTTGAAGAGGATATCGCCGGCGATGGGTTTCATGACGCCCATGATGGTTTTCATGGTGGTGGATTTGCCGGCGCCATTGGCACCGATCAAGGTGACGATCTTACCTTCCGGTACGGCAAGGTTGATGCCTTTCAGGGCTTTGATATTTCCATAAGCCGCTTCTACATTTTTCAGTTCCAGGAGCATCAGTCTTCCTCCTTCCCGAGGTACGCTTCGATAACCTGTGGATTGTTCTGTACTTCAGCCGGCACGCCTTCAGCCAGCTTCTTGCCAAAGTTCACGACCATGACGCGGTCGCACAGGCTCATGACCAGCTGCATGTCGTGTTCGATGAGGATAATGGTGATGCCGAATTTTTCGCGAATGCCGCGGATGAGTTCGGTGAGTGCTGCGGTCTCAGAGTCGTTCATGCCGGCTGCCGGTTCGTCCAGGAGGATGAGGTCCGGCTGGGTCGCCATGGCGCGAGCGATTTCGAGCTTTCTCTGTTTGCCGTAAGGAAGTTCGGTGGCCAGGCGGTTCGCATCGCCGGCAAGGCCTACGAATTCCAGAAGTTTCATGGCGTCGGCTCTGGCTTCGGCTTCTTCTTTTTTCTGTGCGCCGGTGTGGAGCACACTGGCGAGGAGCCCGGATTTCAGGCGGTCATGATGGCCCACCAGAATATTTTCCAAAACGGTCATGCCGGTGAAGAGGCGGATGTTCTGGAAGGTGCGGGCTACGCCGCGGTTGATGATTTCATGGGGTTTCTTGCCCACCATGGATTCGCCATTGAGGCACACGTCGCCTTCGGTCACCTGGTATACGCCGGTGATCAGGTTGAAGATGGTGGTCTTGCCGGCGCCGTTCGGTCCGATGACGCCAAAGATTTCCCCTTTGTCTACGTGGAAGGACATATTGGAAACAGCGGTGAGGCCGCCGAACTGTTTCACTACGTTTTTCATTTCCAGAAGCATTAGTTTTCTCCTCCTTCTGCGTTTTTCTTGCCAAACTTAGAGGAAATCCATTTCACTGCGTCGTAGGACAGGATGCCGTCGGGACGGAAAGCCATGAGGACGACCAGCATGACGCCGTAAATGATGTCTCTGTATTCAGCCAGGGAGCGGAGGGATTCCGGTACGATGGTGAGGACGGTAGCGCCCAGGACAGAGCCCCAGAGCACATTGGAGCCGCCGAATACGGTGTAGAGCAGGATGTCTACGACTTTGTGCCAGGAGAAGTCAGTCGGGCTGATGAAGAAGGTAGCGTGGGCATAGAGGGCACCGGCTACGCCTGCGAAGAAGGCGGAGAAGAGGAATGCCATCATTTTGTAAGCCACTACATTGATACCGGTCAGGGATGCTGCATATTCGTCAGCTTTTACAGCAGCCATAGCACGGCCGATGCGGGAGTGTTCCAGGCGATACCAGAAGGAAACGATGAGCACCACCAGGATCAGAAGGACGATGCACATGAGGAGCTGACCGGCGGTCTGGGAATCGATTTCCAGTGCGTCGATGAGGCCCATGTCGCTGGCATAGTCAGATAGCACATTGGCCATAGCCGGGATGCCGGAGTAGCCAAGGGCGCCGTGGGTGATGTCCAGATTCAGCGCGATGACGCGGACCACTTCGCCAAAGCCTAAGGTGGCGATGGCCAGATACAAGCCGCGAAGGCGAATGGTCGGAAGACCGATGATAAGAGCTACTGCGGTAGCGGTGATGCCGCCGCAAAGAATGCCCACCGGCATGGGGAGGCCATACTCAGCGGTGAGGATGGCAGAGGTGTAAGCGCCAAAGCTCATGAGGCCCGCATTGCCCAGGGACAGGATCCCGGTGCAAAGGGTCATGTAAATCGTCATGGCCAGGATGATATTGATGCATACGAAGGTCAGGACCTGCAGAAAATAACCGTTCAAAATGTCTTCCATTACGGTCTTCCTCCTTTCCCTGCCTTGGAGAACAAGCCTTCAGGACGAATAAAGAGAATCAAAATGATGATACCAAAGGCCACGGCGTCGCGGTAGGACGAGGTACCGTAAGCCACGGAGAATACTTCTGCGATGCCCAGGATGAAGCCGCCGGCCATGGCGCCTTCTACATTGCCCAGGCCGCCCATGATGAGGACAGCCAGACCCTTGAGGCCCATCGCGGTGCCCATGGTCGGTTCGATAGCATTGAAGGACAGACCGATGAGGACGCCGGCTGCAGCGCCCAGAGCGGAAGCCAGCATGACGGTGAAGGTGATGATGCGGCCGGTATTGATGCCCAGAAGGCCTGCGGTTTCTGCATTTTCAGAAGTCGCGCGGACAGCCTTACCGATCTTGGTCTTATTCAGCATCAGGGTGAGGAGCACCATGAGGACGACGGCCGTGCCCAGGGAAATAATCTGGATGCCGGAAATCTTGAAGGCGCCGAAGTCCATCAGCTCAGTGCCGAAGGAAGACGGGAAGGAACGGGTCTGCGGGCCCCATACCATGAGGGCTACGCTTTCCAGGAATGTAGAAACGCCGATGGTGGAAATCAAGGGCGCCAGGTGTGTCACCTTGCGGCGACGGAGCGGACGCAGTGCTAAGAATTCCAATCCATAGCCCAGTACGGCGCCGCCAATCATAGCACCGATGAGGGCTGGGAAAATGCCCAGGCCCGCTTCTGTAACCAGAAGCAGCCCGATGTAAGCGCCTACCATGAAGATGCCGCCATGTGCCATGTTGACGATGTTCAATACACCGAATACCAGCGTGTAGCCGATGGCAATGACCGCATAGGCGCTTCCCAGCGTTAAACCGTTGACAAGCTGTTGAAAAAACACGATCTTTTCTCCTTTCAAAATAGCGGGAGTCTCTCTCCCAAGCATTGCGAACGAATAGCTAAAATAAAAACCGCCCCTGCTGCAATCTGGCGTCATTGCAGCAGGGGCGGAGGATTTCCGCGGTACCACCCTGTATTTCTCACTCAAAAAGCACTTTCTAATGGGATGAACCATATAAAAACGCCCCTACTTCCTGTCCGGAAATAGGGGCGACATGCGCGGTACCACCCTACATTATACTCAAGCTCACATCCGTAACGTGGATAAGACGCCTTCATTTACTACTTTCGAAGAAGGAGCTCACAGGTGATATCAGATATTGGAATGCTCCGGCTTGCACCATACGCCGGCTCTCTATGCCATGGACCAGTAACTGCTTTGTCCCGCTCATCGCTTTTCAGGTGCCTGTAACGCAGGCGGCGTCAGAGACTACTAGATTTCCCCTCTGAAACTCCCGGGTGAGCCTACATCGCCCTTCCTACTGACTCGCACCAGCCGCCAGCTCTCTGAAATGCCGGACTATGTATATCCCGATCCTAGCTACTCGTTCTTTCGTTGTAGAATTTATTATAC
>CAVEMF010000083.1:0-7476 GCA_963616715.1 Ruminococcus bromii
GTATAGCACGAAAGCATTTATACTACAATAACTGGCTCGAAATTTATGTTGAGGTGTATGCTATTTGTTTTTAGTGTGCAATTTTATAAAAAGGGGGGCAAGGGTCAGGGGGCAGGGGGCAAGGGATAGTGCGGCGCGCAAATTAAAAAGCGCCGCCAATTTGAAAAGTCAGCGCCTATACCTATTTTCCTTATTCTTCAAAAGTATGGAAATGCTGCGCAAGCATGAGTTTATTAAACATTTTATTTTTTCTATGTTTATTTTCGAAACCACTAAGATTATAATAAGGAAATAGGAAATCTTTTATTTCAAAACTCGCGGCGCTTTTTAATTTGCGCGCCGCACCACCCCTTGAACCCTGACCCCTGACCCCTGAACCTTGAACCTACTACTCACAATATATCTTTGTCCATAACATGATTTTCGAAAGGAGAAAACACTATGTCCTGGAACACAGCCATCACCAAATTGCTCGATATCCGCTACCCCATCATCCAGGGAGCCATGGCTTATATTTCCGAAGGCGAATTGGCCGCTGCCATGTACCATGCCGGCGGCTGCGGCGTCATCGGTCACGGCGGATTTACCGTCGATGAAGTGCGCGATCACATCCGCCGCGCCAAAGATATTTTAGGCCCCGGAAAAACATTCGGCGTGAACCTCATGCTGCAAATGTACAACAAAGACGATGTGGCGCAGCTCATTTGCGATGAGAAAGTCCCCTTCGTCACCATCGGCGCCGGAAATCCGCTGCCGTACTTAGAGCCTTTCCACCATGCCGGTGTGAAGTGCCTCCCGGTGGTGCCAAATGTGAAGCTCGCCCATCGCCTGCAGGATGCCGGAGCCGACGCCATTGTGGTCGAAGGCATGGAAGCCGGTGGCCACGATGGAAAGATCACTCTCATGGCGCTTTTGGAAAACGTGCTTCCGGAAATCGAAATCCCCGTAGTTGCTGCCGGCGGCATTGTTGACGGACGCGGCATCGCTGCAGCTCTCCTCATGGGCGCATCCGGCGTACAGATCGGCACCCGCTTCCTGTTGGCCAAAGAGTGCCACATCCACCCGAAAGCCCAGGAAGCCATTATTTCTGCCTGCGATACAGACTCGGTGGTCACCGGCTTCACCACCAGAGATACCGTCCGGGGCCTTCGAAATGCATTCTCCGAAAATTATCTAAAGAGAGAATACAGCGGCGCTCCTCAGGAAGAACTCAATGACCTCTCCAGAGGCACCTATCGTAAAGCCGTCATCGATGGCGACACAGAAAACGGCTTCGTCCTCGCCGGCATGTCCCTCACCCACCTCACCCGTGTCCAGCCGGTCAGTGAGATCATCGAGGAGATGGTGAGCGTAGCAGAACATCGCCTCGCCATAGCACCGAAACTGGTAGTCAGTGGTCAGTGATCCGTAGTCAGGACAAGTTTCCCGCTTCTCTCATATTTCTATCAAAATAAAAAAGCACCATGAACCATTCCTTGTGAAATAGTTCACGGTGCTTTTTTATTTTGGTTGATTAAGTTCAAAGGCGACCAACCTCCACCGCCAAAGCGGCCATCCTCCTTCCAAAGGAAGGAGGTCACGTAGCGGAAAATGCGTCCTGATCACTGATCACTAAACCATTACGCCTCGCACTCGATGGTCCCCGATTTCAGATGGATAAATTCACCGGTTCCCTTTTCCTGTCCCACTTCTTCGGCAATGCGCATGGTCTGGGCGTGGCAGGTGAAGAGGAAGATCTGCTGCGTGCGGCCGAGATCCATAAGGAAGCGGAGAGTCTGGCGCTGGCGCTCTTCGTCGAAGCGAACGAAAATGTCATCGAGAACGATGGGAAGTGGCTCGATTTGTTCGCCAAAAGAGAGCGCCATAGCCAGGCGAATAGCCAGGAATACCTGGTCACCGGTGCCGGAGGACCAGATCTTTGCCTCCTTCACATGGTGCTGTCCATCGATGATGCCGATATCTTTCCCGTCATTGGAAATCGAGAGAGAGTATTTCCCTTTCGTCATGGCCTGCAAAAATTCATTGGCCCTTTTCACGATCTGCGGCTGCCGGCCACTTTCATAAGCGGCCTGGGCTTTTTCCAGGATTTCCCCGGTATACATATAGGTGAGCCATTCGGAGAGGGCATTTTTCAGTTCCCCTTCGATGCGCTCTTTTTTCTGCAAAGTCTTGGTGATGGTGTCATCATCGGCCAGGCGGAAAATCTCATTTCCCACAGCCCCTTGCTGCTGCTGCAAATCTTCCAAGCTTGCCGATTCCTCTTCGATTTTCTTTCGAAGCGCCTCGTGGTCAGCCATCCACTTGTCGTATTCTCCGCTCTCGAGCACTTGCCAAAGCGCCTCAAAAGCTGCATCGCTGCCGGCGTAGAGACGAAGGTCCTGCTTCACGTTCTCCCAGTCTTTCACAAGCTGGTCATGCTGCTCGTGGGCATTCACCTTCGCCGCAAATTCCTCGGCATCCTTCGCGTTGACAAGACTGAAAAGTGTATCCATTTCCCGCTGGCAAGACGCCCAGCCGTCATCGAGCTTCTTCATCTCCTGCTCGTACTTTTCATGCTGGTTGTTCTTTTCCTGGATGGACTGCCAGGTCAAGCTTCTCTGCTGGGTTTCCTCATAGAGCTCCTGGATGCCATCGGGGCTGACGCTATAGTTCATGTGGGTCATGGAAATAATGGCATCGGCCCGGCGGCTGTACATATCCAGCTTGCTGTCCATCTGCTCCAAGCGAAGGTCCAGGATTTTCCCCTTTCCTTCGGCGGTGTAGATTTTCTGCCACTGCTCCTGCAGCGCCGAGAGGTTATCCGGCGTGGTCTTGGGTAATGTATTTCCTTCGAGCCAATCGCTCCAATCTTTCTCAGCCTTCTCCTTCTTTTCTTTCAGAATCTTGCCTTCTTCCACCCATTTCCGGTGCTGCTCTTGCTGCTTGCGGACCGTTTCTTTCTTCCAAGAAGCCGCCTGCCGCTTGGCCTGATTTTGGTAGAAATCAGAGCGCTTTTCCTGCATCAAGTTTTGGAAAGCCTGCAAACCTTCCACGCCAGAAGGCGCCTGTCCGTCGAAGGCGTCAGCCAGCTCTTTGCGACGCCCTTCCAGAAGGGTGAGGGATTCTCCCCATTTCTGCAAATCTTTTTCCTTTTTATGAATGCTCTGGTTGTGCAGCAAGAAAGAAAGAATGGCAAAGACCATAGCGCCGCCGGAGCCATAGAGGGCGGTATAGCCGGCCATAGCCATGTAGAAGGCGCCCACACCGGCCGCTGCGCCGGCAAGGAGAATCGCGCCGATCCAAAACCACAGGGTATAGCGTTTGTCCTCTTTGCTATGGAGAGCCGCGATTTTCTGCTCCATGTCCGCTTTCTGATGCAGCAGATTTTCCAGCGAATTGGCTTTGGCCTCCAGGTTTTTCCATTCCTCTTCGGAAAGGATGGTTTCGCCTTCTGCCTCTTCTTCCAGTGTTTCTACCTCCGGCTCCCGCTGCTCCCAGAAATGAAGCTCATTGGTGCGCACGCCCAGACTTTGTGCCAGACGTCGCCCTTCGGACCAGTCCACATTAGCGCAGGGGGTATCCAGGCTAAGAGGCCGGTCCCATAAAGGAAGCGAGTAGCCCAGCTGAATGAAATCCAATCGCCAATTTTCCCGCTCGTCTTCCAATAGCGAAGCGTCTGTTATAGTCTGCCGCCACTGTCCCAGGTCTACATAGAGCTTTTCCAGCGCTTCCGTAGCGCCGGCCCAGGGAATGATTTCTTCCTTTTTCTGCGGCGTGTATTCGTCCAGCTTTTCCTGAAGAGATTCCTTCTGCTCGTGAATCACCTTCATGCGGTTCATGAGCTGGTTCCACTGCTCCTTCCCATTGGACGGGAACATCTTCACCTGAGAAGACAGATCCAACTGGGCTTTCACAGCGCGAGCTCTTTTATAATATTCCCAAGCGCCCAGACGCTTTTCCAGCACCTTGTCTTTGGTCTGATCCTGAGCCAATTCTGCCTTCAGCTCCGCCACCTGTTTTTTCAGGAGCTCCTGCTTTTTCTGCAGCTCTGCGAAATCCTTTTCCTGATGAGACAGGCCATCGAGCTCTTGATTCACCGCGTCCAGATCCGCCATGAGCTGGTTGATTTTCCGCTTGCTCTGCGGAGAAATGACGAAAAGCTTTTCCTTATTATCCTGGATTTCCTTTTTTACATTGGAGAGCTTGTCGCCCCCCTGAAGCATAAAGAAACGGCTTCGCACCGAATCATTGGCGAGGAACGACGCCCCCTGCAGGTCTTCAAGGCCTACGGCGAAAATCTTCTCGTACATGGAGCGATTGAGACCATGCCACCAAAGAGCCGGCAGCTCTTCATCCAATTTCTCATGATTTTCGTTTTCAAACCAACGCTCCTTTTCCTCCCGGAAAACGCGATAGGTCTGTCCATCGGAGCGGCAGAATGCCATATTTCCTTTGCGGCCCTGCCACTTGCCGCGGCCGTAGCCGAAAAGCATATCGCGAATGAAGCGAAGCATGGTGGTCTTGCCGCTTTCGTTTTCGCCCATCACCACATTGAGGGCACTGCCCGAAGGCTGCCAGGAAGCGCCATGGTAGATGCCATACTGCTCCAGCTGCAGGTCAGTGATTTTCATCGTCCACCTCCTCGGATAGCATTTCTGCCCCCAAAAGCTCCGCCCGCCGCCATGCCGAAAGCAAAGCGTCGTCAGAGAGAGAATCAAGCAATTTCTTGTATTTCACAAATTCCGGCTGCTTTTCTGCCAGTGCGCGAAGCGTCGCCTTGCGCTCCTCCGCCGGAAGGTCATTCACTGCGTCATAGGATTTGAGATAATTACCCATCACATCCGGAAGCTCCCGCCTCTCTTTGAGATCCAAGAGCGGGCGAGTGTGATCCTCCAGACGGCTGAAATAAGCGAAAAGGAAACGAAATTGCTCCTTGTCATTCAACGCCTGCAGGATAAATTCTCGTCCTTCTTCCGTAGCTACAGCTTTATGGAGCGGCCCGGCGCCATTCAAGACCAGGCGCACCATATTCGGCCGGCCCGTCAATTCCTTGAGCCCCGCCCGGCGACGAGTGACCTCGCGGATCAGCTCATCCACTTGGGTAAATGGAGAAATATCCACCACCATATCCAGCCAGCGAATCACATCGGTTTCGATGAATTTCAAAGTCACCGTGCCATAAGTGCCCACGTCCACCAGGTAGCAGCCCCGCGGCCCGATTTCCGTCACGTCGAGACCCTGGGTATTTCCCGGATACACGATATAAGGCTTCGTAGAAATCGTTTTTCTCGTATGCACATGCCCCAGCGCCCAGTAGTCGATGCCGGCAGTTTTGAGTTCCTCTACGGTGCAAGGCGCATAAGGCGACCCATCCACTCCCGCATCGGTATGGAGCATGCCGATAGCAAAGCCATCCGCCGGATTCACATGGAATTTCTTCACCAAGTTTTCCTTGGTGTGCCGCGTCTTATAGCTGATGCCGTAAATGGTGGCCGCCTTATCCCCATCCTTCATGAGAGGGATGCCCTCTACCTCCTCCGAAGAAAAGACATGCACCGTGTCCGGCAGGGGGATATCCGCCCGCCACGCTTCGCCGGGATCGTGATTTCCATGGATAATGAAAACCTCGATGCCGCCCTGGGCTGCGCGGTAAAGTTCACGACCAAAAGCCATCTGCGCCGCTAAGCTATGATGGTCCGAATTATATACATCACCGGAAATCAGAATCGCATCCACCCTGTTTTCCAGTGCAGCGTCTACCACCTTCTCAAACGCCTTGAAGGTGGCTTTCCCGATCTGCTCGGTCCATGGGCCCTTGCTCCCTAAGCGCACATCGCCGAAGGGCTCGCCCAAGTGCAGATCCGCACAATGGATAAAAGAAAAATGCTTTCCCATAAATCCTCCTAAAATGATCACGTTGTATTTTCGTAGACACAGTATCATTTTAACACATCCCATGAAAAATAGATGTCTCTCTTTGAACAAAATCCATTGCCCATATATAATAGAAGGAAAAGTGAGCAGTGAGCAGTGATTAGTGATTAGGACGCTTTTTTCGCCAGTGCATACATACATTGGCAACCCTAAAATCCATAAAGGTAACACCTCTTTGTTTGGTTAGCGGAAATAGCGTCCTGATCACTAATCACCAATCACTGATCACTACACTCCCATCGTTCAAACCGCTATTCCCAAGGAGGCCTCATGGCATACAGTGAATTGGTGAAATCTTTGAATCCCATCCGTTCTTACATGCGGGATTTTTTCGTGTACGGCTTCAAGAATCGAAATGATTACCCGGAGAGCCAGCGCCGGAGCTATGATAATGAGAAGCGGCGGCTGCAGAGTTGGCTGGATAAATATATGCGGTTCTACATGAACCCTTTCAAGCAAAAAATTGTATTTCTCTCCATCGACAGCCGCAAGAGCCATTGGAATCCGCTCTACAAAGCCTTTTTGGCGAAAAGCTTCACCGACAGGGACGTGATGTTTCATTTCTTCCTCTTAGATATCCTCTCTGACAGGAAGGAGCGGACGAGCGGGATGCTTTGGGATGAAGTGAGCGCCTATCCCCTCCCCGATGTGCCTGATGAATCCACGATCCGGAAGAAATGCCGGGAGTATGCAGCGCTGGGCGTCTTCCTCTCGCGCAAAGAAGGGCGAAGCGTCTACTACCGTCTCGCAGAATCCATCCCCATCGACGCCTTGGTGGATCTTTTAGCTTTCGCCTGCGAAGCCATGCCGCTGGGGGTGCTGGGGACGTATCTCCTCCTGACCACCGAGCGCTATCCCATCAGCATCGCCTTCAAGCACCACTACATCTTCCCCGCCCTGGATGCGGAAATATTAGAAGTGATGCTCGCAGGCATCGAAGAGAAAAGGAAGGTCAGGCTCATATTTCCTGACAAAGAGGAGAAAGTCGTATTTCCTTGGAAAATTTTCATCAGCACCGAGACGGGCCGGCAATATCTCCTGGGCCTTTCCGATGGGCGCCCCTCTTTCACGCGGCTGGACCGCGTAGAGAAGGCAAAGCTGGGCGACGTGGACGAGAAAGCCGCAGAGAAAGAGGAAATCCTGGCAGGGAAGCTCCCCCATCTCTGGGGCGTTTCCGGCGGCGACTGGCAGACGGTGTATCACGTGGAAATGGTGGTCCGTCTGGAAAGCTCGGAGTCCTTTGTCATCGACCGCCTGCAGCGGGAGAAGCGCTGCGGCCGCGTGTCTCGCGTGTCCCCGGGGCTTTGGAAATATGAGGCCGATGTGTATGACCCACTGGAAATGCTGCCCTGGCTGCGCACCTTCATCGGCCGCATAGAAAGCCTGTCCTCCGACCATCCGGAATTGGAGAAGCGTTTCTTTGCAGATTTCGAGGCCATGGAGCGGCTTTATGAAGTAATGTAATTAAGCTAAGGATTTTAAATACAAGCAGGTATAATATTCATGTTACACTAGCCTTAATCCGTAGCCCCTTGGAGAAGGGGCGCGCGTTAGCGGAGGATA
>CAVEMF010000084.1:0-7467 GCA_963616715.1 Ruminococcus bromii
TTATCCGTTTACCGTGTAACCGTTAACCGGCTCTTTTACCGCTGACGAGCCGTGGACGATACACCTTCCACGTAAGGGCTTATTGCTCGAAGGCTCGCTATCGGTAGTTTGCGCGGTAAACGGTTATACGGTAAACGGTCCACGGTAGTAGGGAAGCAGCTAAACGCGCGCTAACTTTCAAAACTTGCGGCGCTTCTTAATTTGTGCGCCGCACCTCCCCTTATCCCTTATCCCCTGTCCCTTATCCCTAAAAGCACGCCAAAAAGGCCCGCTGGGCCAGAGGGGCTATGAGGGGGCATTGAAATCGGCGCCAGCACCTTTCGCGGTTCATAGTGCGCGAGACACTTAAACTTCGTGCTACGGCTGTCGTCCAAAAGCGACCTGCATAGGACCATGACCTTCATGGGCCTTATTGTTTTTGTTTTGCAAACTCCTTTTGGCGGCTAGCACGCCTTCGGGAGGGAAGCGAAATATTCCGATCGGCCTCGCCTTTCCATCGCTATGCTCCTTCCTTTCCCTTAGGTTCTGCGCATGAAGGAAATCACATAGGATGGAGAGCCTCGGCTCCCGGGAGGAACATTTCCTCTTTCCAATACATAATGTCGTGACAGTTGAAAATTTTACACGGTTTCAATTTTTTAGTAATCGGTAGTCGGGACGCATTTGCCTTCTTCGGGAAGAAGGTGCCCACAGGGCGGATGATGTTTCATTAGTAGTCGATAATCAGGGGTGTCAAGCGATGACTTAATTCGCCCATAGGATAAACGATACACAAAAAGCGCGATTTCCAGTCTTCTCACCATTGTGAGACGGCCGGAAATCGCGCCCTGATCACTGATCACTAAACCTCAATCGCTTCGCGATTATTCCTCCACAAAAATTCTCGGGATTCGTTTCAGATCGCACATGATTTCATGCGGGATGGTTTCAGCGGTCTTAGCCACTTCGTCCACGGAGATTTCTTCGTCCCCCTGCTTGCCCATGAGTACCACTTCATCGCCGGGCATCACGTCGTCATCCACAGCCACCATGAACTGGTCCATGCAAATGCGGCCGACTACCGGGCAGCGCTTGCCATTGATGAGGACCACGCCTTTGTTGGAAAGGCTTCTGTGCCAACCATCTGCGTAACCGATGGGCACAGTCGCGGTCTTCATATCTTCTGGAGCCACATAGGTGCCGCCGTAGCCGATGGCTTCGCCTTTGTGAAGCACCTGCACATGGGTCGCATGGCTCACTACGCGCATAGCATAGTGCAGATCCAGCGTATTGGTCATCACGTCAGAAGGCTGCGGTCCATAAATGATAATGCCCGGACGCGCCAGGTTGTGCCAGCTTCTGGGGATATCGATGACGCCGGCGCTATTGGCAGCGGAAATCACGAAGTTTTCATCCACCGGCATATGGGAAATCGCTTCATCGAAACGATCCAGCTGCGCGAGAGCTGCATCCTTTTCCTTATGGTCAGCGGTGGCCATATGGGTGAAGGTGCCGCGGATGTGAATATGCGGGTACGCTTTCAATTTTTCCAAAAGCGCCGGCACATCTTCCGGATGGGTGCCGATGCGGTTCATGCCCGTGTCGATAGGAAGCATCACATCCATGGTTTTTCCTGCTACCGCAGCAATGGCTTCCAGCGCATCCAGGTCTACGGTGTCATCGATGGGCATGATGAGATCCTTATTGATGCCGATGGGCATATCTTCCGGCAGCGGCAGGCCCAGCACATAAATCGGGCAAGTGAATCCGGCATCCCGCAGCTCAGCGCCTTCTTCCACGCGAGCTACCGCCGCAGCTACATAGCCTTCTTCCAAAGCAATGCGAAGCGTCTCGATGGCACCATGGCCGTAAGCATTGGCCTTCACTACAGCCAGTGCATTCACTTCCTTCGGCAAATGCGCGCGAATCACTTTCAGATTGTGGCGCAGGGCGCTCAAATTGACTTCCATATAAGAAACCGGCATTCTAAATTCCTCCCATTCATTGAAGGCCGACCAAGCGGCCATAAAAAAATCACTGCATCCCCAAAGAAGCAGACTTCCGTCCACTTTTTCAAAGCCGCAGTGCTTCCTTCTTTTTCTGCCCTTAATCATACCGCGAAGGAGGGAAAAAGGCAAGAACGTTAAAAAGGGATAAGGGATAGGGGATAGGGGATAAGAGCGCGTTTGGTTGCTTCCCCACCACCGTGTAACCGTTAACCGTATGACCGTTTACCGATTCGTTTGGCGATAGCGAGCTATGGAGTGACATACTTTTTCGTAAGAGTTTATCGCTCCATGGCTCGCTATCGGTAGCATGCACGGTTAACGGTTATACGGTTAACGGTTACACGGTGGTGGGGAAGCAGCCAAACGCGCCTTATCCCTTATCCCCTATCCCTTATCCCTTCAGTCCTCTCGCAAAAATTGTGCGAAGACGAAATTCCCCAGCGCGGCGCCTTTGTAGGTGAGGGCTATGTGGCCATCGGTTTCAGAAATGAGTTTCCTCGCTTTTAGCATTTTCAAAGCGTCGCCGTACCAGTAGGTAAGCTCCTTGCTGTAGCGCCGCCGGAAATCTTCCAGGGGGATGCCTTCTTTCATGCGTAGATGAAGGAAACAGTATTCTTCCATTTCCTCCTTCTCCGTCAGTTTCTCCACTTCTTCATGGGGCAGATTTCCGAGGAGCAATTCTTTTTCATAGAGCCCCACGCCGGGGAGATTTTCTCTTCGCTCATGGCCGATGCGTGAGCAGGCGGCAGGGCCAAAGCCGATGTAGTCAGCAAGGTCCCAATACTTTTGGTTGTGCCGCGAGCGATAGCCCTTCCGCGCGAAGCTGGAGATCTCGTAGCGCTCCATGCCATAGTGCGGGAGGAGCCGGCACATGGCCTGGTACATGGCCCAGCTTTCCTCCTCCGTGGGACGAGGGAGCCTCCCCCGCTCCGCCAGCTGCGCCATGCGGGTGCCCTCCTCCAGGATGAGGCTGTAGATAGACATGTGGGTGATGGGAAGGTGCATGGCCCAGCGGATGCTTTTCTCGAAATCTTCGACGCTCTGCCCCGGGAGCTCATACATGAGGTCCACGCTGATATTGTGAAATCCCAGGCGGTACGCCCGCTTGACCGTCGCCCGCGCTTCCGCTGCCGTGTGAAGGCGCCCGATAGCGCGAAGAAGCCGGTCATCATGGGACTGGATGCCCACAGAGAGGCGATTCACCCCCAGCGCTTTCGCCGCACGAAGATAGGCCTCACTCATGTCGCAGGGATTCATTTCCATGGTGATTTCCGCATCCTTGGAAATATGAAAATTTCCTCGCAGCGTGGCGAATATGTCCGCAAGCTGCGACGCTGATAGTGAGGATGGCGTACCGCCGCCAAAGTACACGGTATCACACAGGCGATCCGCGAAGGCCGGCGCTTTCTTTTCTATTTCCTTTTGCAAAGCCAGGACGAAGCGGTCCGATGGCTTTCTCCCAACTGAATAGAAGCCGCAGTAATCACAGCGGCTCCTACAAAAGGGAATATGTATATAAATTCCTAAATCAGTCATCTTTCAAAACCGCCATGAATGCTTCCTGCGGGATTTCTACGCTGCCCACCTGCTTCATGCGCTTTTTGCCTTCCTTCTGTTTCTCCAACAGCTTTTTCTTACGAGTCACGTCGCCGCCATAGCACTTCGCCAAGACGTCTTTCTTGTAGGCTTTGATGGTCTCGCGGGCGATGATCTTGCTCCCCACCGCTGCCTGAATCGGCACTTCGAACTGCTGGCGCGGGATGATTTCCTTCAGCTTCTGCGCCAGGGCGCGGCCGCGGGAAGCCGCGTTGCTCCGGTGAACGATGATAGACAGCGCATCGATAAGGTCGCCATTGAGGAGGATATCCATTTTCACCGCGTCGGTGCGCTGGTATCCGTCCAACTGGTAGTCCAGGGACGCATAGCCCTTGGTGGAGGATTTCAGCTTGTCAAAGAAATCGAAAATGATTTCTGAGAGCGGGATGCGATAGGAGAGATCCACGCGGGTCTCGTCCAAGTAGGTCATGGTGACGAATACGCCGCGGCGGTTCTGCACCAGCTCCATCACGTTGCCCACCATGTCGGAGGGTACCAGGATTTCCACCTTCGCCACCGGTTCCTCGATGTGATCGATCTTCGTCATCGGCGGCAGCTCTGCCGGGTTGTCCACCGCTACCATGGTGCCATCGGTTTTATATACATTATATATAACCGATGGTGCCGTGGTGATGAGCTTCAGCTTGTACTCGCGTTCCAAGCGCTCCTGCACCACGTCCATGTGGAGGAGGCCCAGAAAGCCGCAGCGGAAACCAAAGCCCAGCGCCTGGGATGTTTCCGGCACATACTCCAGCGCCGCGTCATTGAGCTGCAATTTTTCCAGCGCCACTTTCAGATTGTCATAGTCCTTGCTTTCGATGGGATAGAGCCCGCAGAAAACCATGGGCAGCGCCTTGCGGTAGCCCGACAGCGCCTCGGACGCCCCATTTTCCGCGGTGGTGATGGTGTCCCCCACTTCGCAGTCCGACACAGTCTTGATGCTGGCAGCCACATAGCCTACGGAGCCACAGGTCAACACATCGCAGGGCTTGGGGAACGGCGAGAAATAGCCCACTTCCGTGACCGTGTACACCTTGCCGGATGCCATCATGCGGATATTCATGCCCGGACGGATTTCCCCATCCTTCACGCGCACATACGCAATAGCACCTTTGTAAGAATCGAAAATGGAATCGAAAATGAGGCAACGCAGCGGCTTCTTCGAATGATCCTCCGGCGGCGGCACCTGCTCTACGATGCGCTTCAGCACCGCTTCCACATTCTGCCCCGTCTTCGCGCTCACCGGGATGGCCTCGGACATATCGAGCCCGATGACATTCTCCACTTCCGTCTTCACGCGCTCTACGTCCGCACTGGGAAGGTCCACCTTATTGATGACAGGGATGATTTCCAAGTCGTGGTCCAAAGCCAGATACACATTGGCCAGTGTCTGGGCCTGCACGCCTTGGGTGGCATCGATGATCAAAATCGCCCCTTCGCAAGCCGACAGACTGCGGGATACTTCGTAATTGAAATCCACATGCCCTGGGGTGTCGATGAGGTTCAGCTCGTAGGTCTCCCCATCTTCATAGGTATAATTAAGACGCACCGACTGCTCCTTGATAGTGATGCCGCGTTCGCGCTCCAGCTCCATGGTGTCAAGGATCTGCGCTTCCATATCACGCTTCTGCACCGTGCCGGTGATCTCAATCAGTCGGTCCGCCAACGTGGACTTGCCGTGGTCGATGTGAGCAATAATAGAAAAATTCCTGATGTGTTCTGTATCCATACTATCTCCTTATTTCAAACTCGGGGAATCGTTTTTATCTTTTCTATTATAAGGGATGGGATGGAGAAATGATAGGTGGCGGGATAAAGCTGTAGTTGTTTAGTGATCAGTGGTCAGTGATCAGGGCGCGTTTGGCTGCTTCTTCTCTCGAGCCAATACCATAAACCCTTTAAGTCGATAATCAACGGTAGCGACATAATTGACATGAGTAAATGCATACAGGTGACAACACTATTTGTAAATAGCGTCAAGTGCATCCTGACCCCTGATCACTGACTACTGACCACTAAATCAATAGCGCCATCCCCCCTACTTTCTCTCCTTCCAAGCCATGATCCCTTCGCCGCCCAATATGATGACTTCGGCAGTCAGGTGGAACCACACGAAAAGGACGATGAGGCCGATGAGGGAACCGTAAGTGAGGCCCATGGAGGAAATATGAGTCATGTAATAGCCATAAGCAGCGGTGAGACCGAGCCACAGGAAAGTCATCAGGAACGAGGCGGCGATGACACCGGGCCAATCGTGACGCCTCTCGGCCGGCGCCCATTGGTAAAAGGCAGCCAAGGACAGCGCAATGGCCGCAAAGGGGATGCCGAACTTCGCCAAGGTCCATAACTTCAAAAAGAGGTCCGGGATTTCGAAATACATCATCGCCCCATAGACCATGGCGTTTCCAAAAACGATGAGCCCTAGGGAAATAATCATAGCAAAGGTGATGAGCACGGTGAAGACTAAGGATTTCGCCTTCACGATCACGTAGGACTGCTTATTTCTATCGCCAAAGAACGCGCGATCCATGGCGCGGATGAGCGTATCCACACCGTGCGACGATGTCCAAAGGGCAGTCCCCAAGCCCACCAGCATCCACAGTGAGCTTCGCGCCTGCAGGATCCTATACATATGCCCTTCGACGGTCATGGCCACTTCATGGGGCAGGTAGGTCAAAAGGCGCAGGATAAACTCCACCTGCGGCGCCGCGCAGAAAAGCATGGCGTTTGCCAAGAAAATCATGAAAGGCACCAGGCCCAAGATGAAATAGTAGGTGCTCTCAGCAGCCAAAGCGCTCACATCGTCGTCAAGAAATCGGCGCACCAAGCGCTCGCCGAAACGCCAAAAGCTATTCTTCCGCAGCTCTTCCATGAAGGACCTCCTTTCGATTTGTGGAAATCACCGGCGTTCTCTCACACTTCCCCCTCATCCATAATATGCAGCTTCTTTCTCCAGTAGCGCGAGTAGATGGCGCCCAGGGGATTGTGGGCCAGGAGGCGATCCTTCACCACCAGGGCGGACACGGGGCCTTTCGCGTTGGCGGTAAAGATCGTATCGTGCCCCACGCAGAGGCCGCAGATGAGATTCATTTCTACGCCCTTCTCCGCCAGGAAGCGGGCTTGGAACTTCGGATTGCACATAGGCTCGTGCTCTGCCTCCGGATGGATCTGCTTCAAGCCGAATTCCGATTTCGCAAAGGAACAATTTTTGCAGCACACGGAATAAAATTCAAATCCCTGCTGCTCAAAAAATTTCGCGATGTACCGCGCCTCTTCATTGAGTCCGATGCAGAAGGCCATGCCCAATTTCTTATAGCCCATCTTCTTTGCAAATTCTGCCGTTTCCTGCAAGCGGCAGATGTCACTATAAAAAGTGGCCTCCACATAGGCCGCCGCCTCCATAATCTTTCTCTCTTCCTCTGTGTAGGCGCCGCGGATGACCTCCTCCTTCACGCCGGTGCAATTGATGCCGTGCACATAGCAGGCATGGTGCGGACAATGAGCACAGTCAGCTTTCATACTATTTCCTCCCCTTCCTCTCTACGGAAATCATTTCTGTTCGTATTATAGCAGAAGTAGAAAAAAAGATTCTATCGGTTTAGTAATTAGTGATCAGGGGTCGGTGATCAGGAGTCAGGGGTCAGTACGCATTTAATTTCTGCGACAACTTTTCCCTTTACCGTTACTACTCGCAGGCCCGTGCGCTTTACTTTTGAATCCATCGGTGATGATAGGAAATTGGAAAAGCTCTCGAAAAAAGCCAATTGCGTACTGATCACTGACTACTGACCACTGATCACTAACTAAACCGATAGCGCAAACTGCACCTTTTCCGTATTGTTTTCCCCCTCCATTTCCTATAAAATAAAATCATATATTCATT
>CAVEMF010000085.1:0-7452 GCA_963616715.1 Ruminococcus bromii
AAACTTTACATCAATGGAGAATGGGTCCCCGGCGCATCGGGCGAGATGATCGACGTGGAAAATCCGGCGACCCGTGAATATTTCGCGAAGGTCCCGGCGGGCAATGGAGAGGACGTGGACAAGGCGGCGAAGGCAGCCTATGCAGCATTTCCTGCTTGGGCGGCTGCGCCCCTTGCCAAGCGCATCGAGCTCATGAAAAAATTCCTGGAGATTTTCAAATCCCAGGAAGATGCATTGATCGACATCACCATCAAAGAATTGGGCTCGCCTTACACCTTCACCAAAGCGTCCCAGGTGGACTACCAGTATGTGCGCACCCAGTCCTACATCGATCTGGCGCCCCAGGTGCCCTTGGTGGAAAAGATGGCCCTTTCCACCACCTACAGAGAACCGGTGGGCGTCATCGGCTGCATCACGCCGTGGAACTATCCGCTGGGACAGGTAATTCAGAAAATCATCCCCGCCATGCTCATGGGAAATACAGTGATCCTGAAACCCAGCCAGCACACGCCGCTTTCCTCCTATTTCATTGCCGAGGCCTTTGAAGAAGCCGGATTCCCGAAGGGCGTCTTCAACCTCGTCACCGGCCGCGGCGGCGAAGTGGGCGATGCGCTCTCCTCGCACCCGCTGGTCTCCATGATTTCCTTCACCGGCTCCACCTCCGGCGGCGTCACCGTGGGCAAGCGCGCTTTGGAAAGCGTGAAGCATATCAGCTTGGAGCTGGGCGGCAAGTCTCCCTATGTGATTTTGAAATCCGAGTCCCACGACTACAGCGTGCCCATCCATTTGTGCTTCAATAGCATTTTCCTAAACTCCGGGCAGACCTGCACCGCCTTCTCCCGCCTCCTCATCCCGGCAGAGGAAAAGGAAATCATCGAAAAGCAGCTGGTAGAAATCGCCAAGGAATACACCGTCGGCGACCCCACGGATCACAATGTGAAGCTGGGACCCGTGTCCTCGAAGCAGCAGTTCTCCAAAATTTCTGAATACATCGAGAAGGGTATCGCCGAAGGCGCTCGCCTCCTCACCGGCGGCCTGCCGGAAAGTGGACATGGCTACTACATCGCGCCCACCATTTTCACCGACGTCACCAACGACATGGACATCGCACAGAATGAAATCTTTGGCCCCGTCCTCTCCGTTATCACCTATAGCGATGTGGAAGAAGCAGTGGCCATCGCCAATGACACCCGTTACGGCCTCAATGCTGGCGTCTTCGGGCAAAAGGAAGAAGCCATCGCTGTGGCTCATCGCATCCAGGCCGGCAACGTCTACATCAATAGCAGCCCAAGAGACACCGCAGCTCCCTTCGGCGGCTACAAAGAAAGCGGCCTCGGCCGCGAAGGCGGTATCTACGGCATGATCGAATTCACGCAGCCGAAGGCGCTCTTCGATAGTGGAGAGTAGTGCTGCTTGGCGATTGAGGTTTAGTGATCAGTGATCCGTAGTCAGTGATCAGGCTTGCTGACTGTGAGAGAAACAAAATCCCCCGTTCCTTTTTGCGGAGCGGGGGATTTTGCGCGAGTAGGGAGACAATATTTCCGAAGCGTTTTCCTGGGGGAGACGGAAGACATTAGACGTTAGACGTTAGACATTAGAAGGGGAGACATGAGACATTCAGATTTCAGACGCACCGCGGCAATGAAGTCTGAATGTCTCAAGTCTCACGTCTCACGTCCAATGTCTCGGTCTCATGTCTCATGTCTAATGTCTCATGCCTCATTTCATTCGGCATATACTTCCTTCACATAATTGAAAGCCGCCCAGGCTTTGGGCCAACCGGCGTAGAAGCCGAGCTGTGTCACTATTTCCACCATCTCTTCTTTGGTGACGCCGTGATTTTGGGCGGTGGTGATGTGATATTTGAGGGAGCTATCAGTGATGCCGCTGGCGATGAGCGCGGACACTGTGACGATGCTGCGGTCATGAAGAGAGAGCACATCATTCTTCGACCACACTTCGCCGAAAAGGATGTCGTCGTTGTAACGGGCGAAGTCCGGCGCCAAATCCCCCAGCCGATCGCGTCCGGCGGTCTGCACTACCTTCACTGCCTCCGCCGCCTCGGCCGCCGGCGGCGCTGAAAGGGAAGGAGAGAGGAGCGCAGTCATAGAGAGGGCACTCAATGTCAAAATTTTTGTGAAGCGTTTCATGAAAAAGACCTCCTTGCTAATAATCAATGATCGGATGGCATCATCATAGCAAGAGAGGTTTTATATGTGAAATGTTTATTTCGAGTAGAAATAAATGCTTGCGAGGCATTGCAAAGAAAAAGGAAATAAAAAAAGAACCTTTCGCAAGGTTCTTTTCTGTGGCGGAGCGAGGGAGATTCGAACTCCCGCACGGGGAAAACCCGTCTAACGATTTAGCAAACCGTCCTCTTCAGCCACTTGAGTATCGCTCCACATAGCTGACTTTTGATATGATACTACAGGGGAGGGGATTTGTCAAGGGGAATGATTGTTAGTGATCAGTAATCAGTATTCAGTGATCAGGGCGCGTTTACCTGCTTCTTCCTAGCTCCTCGCTATGACGAAGCAGCCAAACGCGCCCCGATCACTGACCACTGACCACTGATCACTAATCACTACCAATCTTGATTTCTTCCCCCTCATGTGATATGCTGATTTCATACAATTCCATAACAATTCGATGGAGAATTTTCATTTCTATGCAAGGGATGAAGGTATCGGGAGAGTGTCGTAAAAGGCCGCCGAAGGGGCAAAACTCTCAGGCAAAAGGACCGATATAAAGACCATCCTCTGGAGAGTTCTTGAATGAACACCGAAGAAGCAGGCTTATGCCTATCTTTCAGGTCAAAGGGACAGAGGCGCACTGTGTATTTACAGTGCGCCTTTTTTGTTTGCGAAAAGACGCTCTGTGATAAAGGAGGAGAAAATGGATAAGAAAACACCACTCTATGACAAGCATGTGGCGCTGAAAGGAAAGATGGTTTCCTTCGGCGGCTACCTGATGCCGGTGCAGTATGACAAAGGCATCCTGGCTGAACATATGGCTGTCCGCACGGAAGCCGGGATTTTCGACGTGTCCCACATGGGTGAGGTCATTTTCGAAGGGAAAGGCGCACTGAAGAGCCTGAATCACTTGCTCTCCAATGATTTCACAAATCTCGCCATCGGCCGCGTGCGTTACAGCACCATGCTGAATGAAAATGGCGGCGTCATCGATGATCTCATCGTGTATCATCTGGGCGAAGAGCGCTACATGGTGGTGGTGAACGCAGCCACCCATGACAAGGATGTGGCGCACATGAAGGCAAACCTTCTGGAAGACACCACTTTCACTGATATTTCTGAAGAAACCGGTCTCGTTTCTCTGCAGGGCCCCAAGAGCAAGGAAATCCTGGAACCTTTGGTGGAGAGCGGAGAGTTGCCGACCAAATATTATTCTGAAACCGAGCATGTATTCATCGGCGGTGTAGAATGTCTGGTATCCCGCACGGGCTACACCGGCGAATTTGGCTACGAAATTTTCTGCGCTTCGGACAAAGTGGGTATCATCTGGGATCTTCTTCTTGCAAAAGGCGAAGGCATCGTCCTCCCCTGCGGTTTGGGCGCCAGAGATACGCTGCGCCTCGAAGCGGCTATGCCGCTCTATGGCCATGAAATGAATGACTCCGTGAGTCCGCTGGAAACCGGCCTGGACTTCGGCGTCAAGGCAGGTAAGGAAGAATTCATCGGCCGCGAGGCGCTTTTGGCCAATCCGCCGAAGAGAGAACGTATCGGCCTTAAGGTCACCGGCCGCGGCATCGTGAGAGAAGAGCAGGAAGTCACCTTGAACGGTGAAAAGATCGGCGAAACCACCTCCGGTACCTTCTGCCCCTTCCTCAAAGGCGCTTACGCCATGGCTCTCATCACCAAAGGCGCTGCCAAAGT
Source organism: Ruminococcus bromii (assembly GCA_963616715.1). Classification (GTDB taxonomy): domain Bacteria; phylum Bacillota; class Negativicutes; order Veillonellales; family Dialisteraceae; genus Dialister. The sequence continues at coordinate 3,894 of CAVEMF010000085.1, forward strand.
GGGCGACACCGTAGAGGTGAATGTCAGAGGCCGCAGCATCGCCTGCGAAGTGGTACCGCTGCCGTTCTATAAGAGATGATTTTGTTGGCGTCTTTTCATGCTTTTGCTTTTGAGTGAGGAGTGAGAAGGGAGGAGTGAGGAGTGAAGGTGCGGCGCACAAATTAAGAAGCGCCGCATATATAAGGGCAAAGCCCACTCTTTTACACTCTTCCTCAGGAAGGGGGGGCCGAGCCCGAGGCGCGGAAGAAGGGCTAAGCCTTTCCTCTTAAATCTCCTCTGGAAGGAGGGGGACTGTGCCAGTGGTGGAGGTTGCCCATTTTAAAACTTCGCGCCGCTATATGAATTGATGCGGCGCACCACCACTCCTCACTCCTAACTCCTCACTCCTAACTTTAGAGCGAGCCTGACCACCGACTACTAATTACTATTTCCTAAATGACAATTACCAAATGGAGGCAAACATCATGAATTTCCCGAGTGAACTGAAATACGCAAAGACCCATGAATGGCTGAAGAAAGACGGCGACCTGGTAGAGATCGGCCTGACCGATTACGCACAGGATCAGCTGGGCGATATCGTTTTTGTTAATCTCCCGGAAGTGGGCGATGAAGTGTCCCAGGGCGAATCCTTCTCCGATGTAGAATCCGTCAAAGCCGTTTCCGACATCTACAGCCCGGTCACCGGCGTGGTAGCAGAAATCAATGAAGAGCTCCTGGACGCTCCGGAAACCGTGAACGGCGATCCTTATGGCGCTTGGTTCATCAAAGTGAAAGACGTTTCCGACGAAGAAGAGCTCATGTCTGCGGAAGAATACGAAGAATTCTGCAAAACCTGCGGGGAGGAATAAGAATGGGAAGCTATGTACCATGTTCTCCGGCGGAGACAGAGGCAGAGCTTCATGAAATCGGACTTTCTTCTTTGGACGAGCTGTACCAGGCTGTGCCGAAAGAAGTTTATCTGAAAAAACTCCCTCTCCCGGAAGGAAAAAGCGAGATGGAAGTGCTGCGCCTTTTGAAAGCTATGGCAGGGAAAAACGAAATTTTCTCCTCCATCTTCCGCGGCGCCGGCGCTTATAACCATTACATCCCGGCTATCGTGAAGCAGGTGATCAGCAAGGAAGCCTTCCGCACCACCTACACACCTTACCAGGCGGAAATCAGCCAGGGCATCCTGCAGTCCATTTTCGAGTACCAGACCATGATTTGCCAACTCACCGGCATGGACGTGTCCAATGCGTCTGTCTACGACGGCGCGACGGCAGCGGCTGAGTCCATCTTCATGTGCCAGGAAAGAAAGAAATCCAAAGTCCTCGTATGCGGCGCTATCCATCCGGAAGTGCTCGCCGTCATGAAGACCTATTGCGAAAGCCGCAGCGTGGAGCTCTTGGAAGTACCTGCGAAAGACGGCACCACAGACTTGGATGCACTGAAAGGAAATCTCACCGCTGACACAGCGATGGTGTATTTCCAGAGCCCGAACTACTATGGCCTCATCGAAGATGGCGACGCCATCACTGCTGCGGCTCATGAAGCCGGCGCGAAGGCAGTCATGAGCGTTTCTCCTATCGCTTTGGGCGTCATGAAGACTCCAGGCGAGTACGGCGTAGACATCGCGGTAGGCGACGGACAGGCCCTTGGCATGCCGCTCTCCTTCGGCGGCCCCTACATGGGTTTCATGACCTGCACCGCGAAAATGATGAGAAAGCTGCCGGGCCGTATCGTTGGCGAGACGGTAGACCACGACGGCCGCCGCTGCTTCGTCCTGACTTTGCAGGCCAGAGAGCAGCACATCCGCCGCGAAAAGGCATCCTCCAATATTTGCTCCAACGAAGCCCTCTGCACCATGACAGCCGGCGCGTACATGGGCGCCCTGGGCCCTGGCGGCATGAAGACTGTGGCCACCCTGTGCTATGACAAAGCCCACTACCTGGCTTCTGAGCTCGCAAAGATCGGTTTCCATAAAGTCTATGACAAGCCATTCTTCGATGAATTCCTGACCGAGTCCCCGGTGGCTCTGGCGGACGTAGAAAAGAAATTGGCAGCCCATGGCATCTTAGGCGGTCTTACGGTAGACGGCAAGATCCTCTGGTGCGCTACCGAAATGAATAGCAAAGAAGAAATCGATGCGCTGATTTCCATCCTGAAAGGAGATGAATAAAATGGAACTGATTTTTGAACGATCCGGCAAAGGTCACCAGATGGACCTCTTCCCGGCATCTGACGTACCATCCTGTTCCATGGACATTCCTCTCCGCGAGAAGACGCTGCACCTGCCGGAACTGGACGAAGTGGAATTTGACCGCCACTATGGGGCGCTGGAAAAAGAAACCTTCGGCGTGAACCATGGTTTCTATCCCCTGGGCTCTTGTACCATGAAATACAATCCCGCGGTGAATGAAATCACCTGCGGCCTTCCGGGCTTCACGGATATTCATCCCCTGGCGCCGGAGTCTTCCGTGCAGGGCGCTTTGGAAATGATGTACACCCTGCAGGAAAGCCTCAAGGTCATCGCCGGCATGGACGGCTTCACCTTGCAGCCCGCTGCCGGTGCGCACGGTGAATACACCGGCCTTCTCCTCATCCGCTCCTACCATTTGTCCCGCGGCGACACGAAGAGAACGAAGATCATCGTCCCCGACTCCGCTCACGGCACAAACCCGGCCTCTGCGGCTATGGCAGGCTTTGAAGTGGTGTCTGTCCCGTCCAACGAAAAAGGCGGCGTAGATATCGAGAAGCTGAAGGAAGCGGTAGGCGACGACACTGCCGGCCTTATGCTGACGAATCCGAATACCCTGGGTATTTTCGATCCGAACATTTTGGAAATCACAAAGATCATCCATGATGCCGGCGGCCTTTGCTACTATGATGGTGCGAACCTGAACGCCATTGTAGGCCGTGCACGCCCGGGGGACATGGGCTTTGACTGTGTCCATCTGAATCTTCACAAAACCTTCGCTACCCCTCATGGCGGCGGCGGTCCGGGAAGCGGACCGGTAGGCTGCAAGGAAATCCTTGCGCCCTTCCTGCCGTCTCCCATTGTGGTGAAAGCAGATGATGGCTATCATTTCGAAAAGCCGGAGCAGTCCTTCGGGCAGGTGAAAATGTTCTATGGCAATTTCCTTGTCATGATCCGCGCGCTCACCTATATCCTGAACCTGGGCAGCGACGGCTTGGCAGAAGCTTCCGGTCATGCGGTGCTGAATGCGAACTACCTCATGCACAAGCTGGCGCCGCACATGGACATCGCGTACCCCGGCATCTGCATGCATGAGTTCGTCATGACCCTGGAACACTACAAGAAGGAAACCGGCGTGTCTGCGCTGGACGCAGCCAAGGGCCTTCTGGACCACGGCATGCATCCGCCCACCATGTACTTCCCGCTGATTGTGCACGAAGCGCTCATGGCAGAACCGACGGAAACGGAAAACAAAGAAACTTTGGACAAAGCAGCGGAAGCTTTCATCGCAGTCTTTGAAGAAGGCCGCAAGGATCCGGAAGCGCTCCACGGCGCGCCGCACCATGCGCCCATCGGACGGCCTGACGAAGTCAACGCCGCTCG
>CAVEMF010000086.1:0-7326 GCA_963616715.1 Ruminococcus bromii
ATTCAGAAAAACTTTCGCGCACTATTTGTCACTCAACCGATACACTTTCAAGCTTCTGGCTGCTAGCCGGCTAGAGGAACAGTGAGGCGGTAGCAAAGAGCGTCTCGCTATCATCGGAGGCGCCGAATATTTGGACATCCACCAATTGCGCACCTACTGGCTATAGCGCACGATGAAGAGCCTGTAGCAGTAGCCGACTAGAAGCCAGCAGCCATCAGCTAGAAGCCATGCTGACATGTTTGCACTAGCGAAACACACAAAAAAGCCGCGAGACAGTTGTCTCACAGCTTTTCATGCCCAGCGCTTAGCTTCTGCCGTGGCAGCAGCCGAGGCCGATGGTTTCGATTTCCGAGTGCGCCAGGAAGCCGCGCTTCATGGTCACCTGCTCCGACGGGATCCAGCCCTGGGTGCGGTCAGCAAGCTCCACGTGGTACCACAGGTTTCCTTCCTCGTCATAGTAGGTACCGATGACGGAGAGGCCCATGCCCGGTTTCATTTTCTTGGCGGTCTTCGCTTTTTCCTCCGGCGCTTCCTTCATCTTCACGCCTTCTTTGCGAATGTAGCCGATCTGGGGCGGCACTTTTTTCTCCAAGGTCTCGTAGGTTTCTTCCCCTTCGACTGCGCCGCCGAAATGGAGATTGCCCGAGAGATCGCAGTTGCTATTCACCGGATTTGGATAGGTCTTCGTGATGCGCACGCATTCCTGCCACTCGCCGGCGTCCGGATGAGAGAGCTTCACGTGATGACGGCCCAGCACGGTCTTCGGCAAGGTGTACACGTCGTAGCCTTTCTTCTGCTCCGGATGGGTGAGCACATCGCCGTCCACTTCCACGGTCACGCCTTCTTCCACCCAGATCTTCACGGTGCGGCTTTCCCGTTCTTCCTCTTCCATGGCTGCCTTGTAATCTCCCGGACCATAGTCAGAGAAATGAGCCCCATGGGCCGAAACGGTACCGCCAAAGAAACAAGCCGCCAAGATGCCTGCGGTCAATACGCCTTTGTACCAAGATTTCATATGCATACTCCCTTCGTTGGTTTTCTATACTATACGCTTAGTATCTCTTATTCTTCGGAAATAGTCAAGGGAACCTCTTTTTGTTTTTAGTCTTGCCATAGACTCGCTTTTAGGAAATAATGAAATCAATAAAAGATTGTGGGTTCAAGGTTCAGTGGTCAAGGGGGAGGTGCGGCGCACAAATTAAAAAGCGCCGCAAGTTTGAAAAGTTAACTCGTGTACCTGCTTCCCCACGGCCGTGAACCGTTTACCGTATAACCGTTCACCGTGCATGCTTCGGATAGCAGGAACTAGAGCAGCAAACCGCCATGCCAAGAAGTACAATGCTCTATTTCCCGTTATCATCAAAAAAGCCGGTTAACCGTTATACGGTAAACGGTTCACGGTAGTGGAGAAGCAGCCAAACGCGCGAGGGCTACCGACCACTTAATTCAACCGCCTTCGGCGTCTTGAGTTCCTCAAACTGATTCCACGGCCGGTCGTAGGTGAGGAGGCACTCGGTGACAGACTCGTAGGCCGCCTTGGCCAGGAAGGAGCCAAGCTCGGAGAAAGGACCGGCGTCAGTGTAAGGCGCGCCATCGATTTCCGCCACCAGGGTGATGCCATCGGTGCCGGTGCCGGTGGCGGACTTTCCGTTATTGACATCAGCAATGCCCAGGTCCTGCAGCGCTGCGGTCTTTCCTTCGGTGAGCGTGATGAGAGCCCGAGCCATGATGCCCTCTGGGAGACTGCCATGGATAAGAGCCATCATATTGATGGTGCCCACCGGTTCGAAGTGGCCGTCGGCCTCTCGATACAGCGCATCGGAGGAGGCACGGCAAGCCGTTTTCTCGACGCCGCCGGTGGTGATGATTTCCACGATGAGATCGCCGCTTCGGAAAATTTTGTGAGAGAATAGATACACCTTCGCCGCCGTCAAAAGGACCGCGCACTTCTCCGTGTCCGCGCCTCGCGCCTTCGCGCAGCCTTTGAGATAGGCCTTCACCGATCCGCCGGGGAAGTCGCTTTCCTTCCCATAGAAATGGGTGAGCTTCTGATTCAACACCTGCCGCACCGACCGGAAGCCGCCGCCGTAAATGGCCGTGGACAGAGCATGATGATCCTTTGTAAAGGAAATCATCAGACAATCCTCCGCCACCAGAAGCTCCGCCCCCGGCACAGCAAGGGAAATAATCTTTTCCTCCATCGGACACCTCCATCATAAGAAAAGCCTCCCATAGACTTTGCATTTCTATGGGAGACTATGCGAGTGCGGTTTGACGCGGTCAATTTCGTAGTCGGTGGTCGGTGGTCGGTAGTCGGGACGCGTTAGACATCAGTGCACACATACTGGTAACACGGATATGTATGCATAGCGTCAAGTGCGAACCGACTACCGATTACCGACTACCGATCACGAAATCGACAGCGTTATTCCTCTCAATCTTCCACCACTTCGATCTGCCCTTCCATGAAGGCTCTCGGGTAGCGGAAGGTTTTTTCTGTATTTCCAAAATCCACTACCAAAGCGCCGTCAGCGATATCGGTGATGACGCCTTCACCAAATTCTGGAGATGCTACCGGCGTTCCGACGCCGAGCTCGATGTAGTGGGTGTTGCCACGGTGGCTTTCTCTCACCGGACGCACAGCGACCTTCGGCTTTTCGGCTTTCTTGGGCGCCTGATCTTCCGGCACGGTGTAAGTGCGAGCCTTGCCCTTGGGCACAGTTTCCTTCTTTTCCTTCTTCGTTTCCGGATACGCAGTGCGCAGAAGTTTATTCGGAAGGCCCATGGGATAGAGCACCCGCTCGCCGGATTCTTCATAGGTCACATAGGTGCCCCGCTCGGTGATGCGGCTCACGGTGCCCTTGCCTAAGGTGTCATCGGTCACTTCAAGACCTACGACAGTTTCCCATTTGTTCGATGGCAGGCGCTTCTCTTCTTTCGCAGGCGCTACGTCGAAGGTGAAGACCTTCTTCTCCATCTCTTTGGCCGGTGTGAAATCTTTTTTGAAGTCCTTCTTGAAATCTTTTCTAAAGCCGCCTTGCTTCTTGAAGCCGTCTTTTTTGAATCCATCTTTCTGGAATGGTTTCTTCTTGGGTATCAGCTTTTCCACATCGCCAAAAGCCACGATGACGCCTTCGTCGGTCATCTGTCTTATGATGCCCACACCCAGCTCGCGATCAATGAATTCCACGCCGGGTGCCAGTCTCTTCTTTTTGAAATCCGGTTTGCCTGCCGGCTTGCCGAAGCCTTTGCCTTTGCCGCCGAATTTCTTTCCTTTGAAATCTCCTTTTTTATGAAAATCTTTTTTATGAAATGGTTTCTTATTGTTCTTTTCTTCCATGTTTCTCTCCCTCAATCATACCGCTGCTCTTTGATGCGTCGGTCTAAGTCTCTCTTGGCCGCCTTTGCCGCCATGTCCTCGCGCTTGTCATAGAGCTTCTTACCCGTAGCCACGCCGATTTCTACTTTGACTTTACCATGTTTGAAATACATTTTCAATGGCACCAAAGTGTAGCCCTTGGTTTTCAGCTGCATTTCAATTTTGCGGATTTCCTTCTTATGAAGGAGCAGCTTCCTCGTGCGGAGCGGTTCATGATTGAAAATATTTCCCTGTTCATAGGGACTGATGTGGGCATTCCAAAGATACATCTCTCCCTTTTGAATGCGGGCGAAGCTGTCCCTAAGATTTGCCTTCCCGGCGCGGATGGACTTCACCTCCGTCCCGGTCAAAGCGATGCCGCACTCATAGGTGTCATGTATGAAATAATTATGATGCGCCTGCCGATTGGCCGCAATCGGCGGCGCTGCTTTCTTTTCAGGCATAGTACCTCCTTCTTGAAAGTTAGGAGTGAGAAGTTAGTAGTGAGGAGTGGAGGTGCGGCGCACAATTCATAAAGCGCCGCAAAATTAAATATCGACGCGTGTACCTGCATCCTCACATCCGTTATCCGCTTACCGTATAACCGTTCACCGTGCATGCTTCGGATAGCGGAAACCAGGCAAGCCGCTATACCAAGGAGTACAATGCTCCATTTCCTGTAATCGCTAAAAGCGTCGGTTAACGGTTACACGGTAAACGGCTCACGGTAGTGGGGAAGCAGCCAAATGCGTTTTCCTTATTTCAAAACTCGCGCCGCTTTCCTATTTTGATGCGGCGCACCACCACTCCTCACTCCTCCCTTCTAACTCCTCACTTTTTCGCACCTTTCTTCCCCTTCTTCTTCGCATGTGACTTCGATTTCGCCGAGGTTCGGGTCTTTTTCTCCAGGTTTAGCGGCGAATGGATTTCTCCCATGACGAAGTCCACTTCTCTTCTTTCCTTATCTGCCTTCACCAAAGTGACGCGGACGGGCATGCCCATGGAGTAGGTCTTGCCGGAGAAGCGGCCCTTCAGGGTCATGGTGTCCTCCTGATAAATGTATTCGTCATCGTCCATGGAGCCCACATGGATGAGCCCTTCCACCCCATTGTCGAGACCCACGAAGATGCCGAAGCGAGTGATGCCGGTCACGTGAGCATCGAAAGGCTCACCCACGAAGGGCACCATGTACTCGGTCATCTTGAGATCCATCACATCGCGCTCGGTTTCCGTGGCGTTCTGCTCCGTCTCCGAGCAATGGTCCGCTGCGCGCAGGAGGAATTCCGTCTGTTTCTTCAGCTGCGATTTGTTGAGTCCATCGGAAAGGGCCTGGCGGATCAAGCGATGCACCATGAGATCCGGATAGCGGCGAATCGGCGAAGTAAAATGGGTATAGCACTGACTGGCGATGCCGAAGTGGCCTTCGTTCTCCGTGCTGTAGCAGGCCTGCGGGAGACTGCGAAGCGTCATCACCTGCACTACTGCCTCGATATCTTCTCCCTTCACCGATTCCAAAAGCTTTTGCATATCCTTTGGCTCCGGATCCTTGGGGATGGAAATCTGAGCGCCCATGATGGCCATGAGGCGCTTCAAAGAATTCAATTTCTCTTCGTCCGGATGCTCGTGCACGCGGTAAATGGAGGTGTGGCCTGTCTTTTCTAGGAAACGAGCCACCGCTTCATTGGCCGCAATCATGGCATCTTCGATCATCTTTTCCGCGTCGCTTCTAATTCTCTTTTCAATGCGAAGCGGCACGCCGGCCTCATCGAGGATGATTTTATATTCCGGGAAATCAAAGTCCAGCGCGCCCCGACGGGTGCGATCATTTCTGAGCGCATCGGCGCACTCTTTCAAATCCTCCAGCATCGGAAGGAATGGTTTCAAATCCTCCGGTGCGATGCCTTCATGGAAAGCTTTATTGATTTCCGGATAGTTGCAGCGCCGCGCCACGCGGACAATGGACGGCGTGATGATTTCCGTCTTCACCTTGCCCTCCGGCGACACATCCATGACACAGGACATGGCGTAGCGGTCTTCATCATGGTTCAAGCTGCAAAGATCATTGGATAGCTGGAATGGCAGCATGGGTATCACCCGATCCGCCAAGTACACGCTGGTGCCGCGATGGTACGCCTCGTCATCCAGCGCCGTCCCCTTGGTCACGTAGCGGGACACGTCAGCGATGTGAACGCCCAGCTCGAAGTGGCCATTTTCTTTTTTCACGCAATACACCGCATCATCCAAGTCCTTGGAGTCCGGGCCATCGATGGTGACGATAGGCAGGTCTCGGAAATCCTTGACCCCCTTCTCCGGCGCGATGGTCCGCGGCAGTTTGTCCGCCTCCTCCACCACGTCATCGGAAAATTCATGAGGCAAGCGATGCTGCGCCACGATGATGTCGATGTCGAGGCCCTTGTCGCCTTTATAACCTAAGACCTCGGTGACCTTGCCTTCTGCATCGGTCCACTCGCCGGGCCACTTGGTGACCTCCACCATCACCCGCGCACCGGTGACAGCGCCCATTTCCTCGCCCGATGGAATCTCGATGTACATATCCACCTTCTCATCGATGGGCACCGCCTCGCCGCCGTCGGCAAACATTTCGTAAGTGCACACGAAGCTATCATTCGCACGTTCCAAGACCTGAAGCACACGGCCCTCTACCTTATGGCGGCCGGTCTCGCCCTTCATGGTCTTCACCTGCACCGTGTCGTTATTCACCGCGTTCAAGTGGTCTCTATCGGAAATATAGACATCCTCGTGATCTTCATCAGTGATGAGGAAACCGAAACGCCCATAGGACTTGTACACGCCCTCCAGGATCGTCCCCGGCTTGTAAGACAGAAGCTCTTTCTTCTCTTCCATTGTATTCTCCTATATAGTTGCTTATTACCTTTGCGTCACATGATGTGATAAAGGCTCTGTATCTAAAGTTGAACATAAATTCTTTTTTCGCTAATTGGCATACCAAACGTTTTGAGGGAAAGGGGGCTGGGGTCAAGGGTCGGGGGTCAAGGGGAGGTGCGGCGCACAAGTTAAAAAGCGCCGCAAGTTGGAAAAGTCAGCACATATTCCTGCTTCCCCACCACCGTCATCCGTATAACCGTGTGACCGTTCACCGTGCGTGATTCAAATCGCGGGAAATAGAGCGCAAACCGCTATATCAAAGCGGGGCCTTATTCCATTTCCCGCTATCGTCAAAAGGCCCCTTTAACGGTTAGACGGTAAACGGTTCACGGTAGCGGGAAGAGAGGCAAACGTACCAACCTATTTTAAAACTCACGCCGCTTTTTAATTTGATGCGGCGTACCACCACCCCTTGACCCTTGCCCCTTGAACCTAGCCCCTTTTCCGGAATCAGCATACTTGCCAATTCGACGGAGCACGCCTCAGTCCCATTTCTTTTCTAATAAAAAAAGGCTTGCAAACGATGCAAGCCCCTCTACGGTTCATCAGAAAGTATTCATATATCTTCCGAGTACCAGGCAGAGCACAGCAAAAGCGATGCCAAATACCACAGTGAACTTGGAAAGAACTGCATCCTTACCTCTGGTCTTCCCACCTACAGCGCCTTCAGCGCCGCCACCGATCGCAGAACCCATGCCGGCCTGCTTCGATTCCTGGGCTACCACTACCACAATGACCAGTAAAGAAACAACCATTGTCAAACCAATCAAAAAATACTTCACCGTAAATCCTCCTCTGCATCCGCCACATGACGGACCGATCTTTCGAACATAAAAGCCAATATCAGAATTATTTTATACCAATCAGGCGAGCTGGTCAATGGGGAAAAGTGGCTCTCGCGCGTTTGGCTACTGGTTCATTTGCGATGCTGCCGCTCTCGGGGTTAGTAGTCAGTGATTAGTGATCAGTGATCAGGGCGCGTTTGACGCTGGCGTCAAATGTGCCAAGCCCTCTTCTCTGAAGAGGGTGCCCGCAGGGCGAGTGATGCCTAGTCGAGACGC
>CAVEMF010000087.1:0-7318 GCA_963616715.1 Ruminococcus bromii
CTGGCTGCTGGTCGGCTAGAGTATAGGCTCGGCAAATACGATAGCGCCCCAATGCGCGCTTTTAACGATTGTTAAAGTATCTGCCACTTTCGCTTAAAGCGGGACGCACTTTGCTGTTGTCCTATTGTTCCGCTGGCCGACTAGCAGCCAGCAGCCGGCAGCTAGCAGCGACATCGATATGTATGCACCGGCGGAAGGCGCGCCCTGATCACTGATCACTGATCACTAAACCGCTAAACCACTAAACCACTAAACCACTAAACCACTAAACCACTAAACCACTAAACCACTATTGACCAAAAGGCGAACATCTGTTATACTCATGCCAGAGTTGAGAACAAGGGTTCAGCGAACGCATAGAGAGGATATTTCACAAGCGGAGGAGAAGCGATGTGTGATATTGGTATGAAGGCGCTCTTGCCTTGGAAGGTATCCGGCGTGGATGACACGCTTTCTATTTTGTCTGATTGGCGGGTGGTGCGCCAGCCGGCGGGGGTGGAGACGGTGATGGGCCGGCTCTCTCGGGCTTACGGTCAGTCTATCAGAAGCCAGAGACAACTTTTCGCGGGGCGCCGCGGGACGGCGGTGCGCTTCGGCGATGGTCTCTCGGGCCTTTTCCTGCAAGTGCGCCTCGCGGACGCGGCGCCGGCGCTAGGCTATGTGCACATGGGCTCGGTGCGGGAGGTCTTCGTGGACACGGACGGCAAGTGCACGCTGCGCTTCGATGAGGATTACTCGATCCACAGCTTTTGGAATTTAGCGACTTTGGAGAAACATATTGCCTCCCTCTCTCCCCTGGTGGCCGATCCCATTTCCCTCATGGTCACCCATCCGAGGGAAGAGGAAATCGAAAGACTGGCCAAGAGGAGACGGGAGTGGCTGGGGATTAGTTAGGAGTGAGGAGTTAGGAGTGAGGAGTGGCGGTGCGGCGCACAAATTAAGAAGCGCCGCGAGTTTGGAAAGTCAGCGCGTTTTCCTACTGCCCCACCACCGTGAACCGTTTACCGTATAACCGTTTACCGCGCATACTACCGCTAGCGAGTCGTGAAGTAGTAAATTTTATAGCAAAAGGTATATCGCTCCATGGCTCGCTATCGGCAAAAGAGCCGGTTAACGGTTACACGGTAAACGGATAACGGAGGTGAGGCAGCAGGTACTTGCGCCAGCCCCACCGTTTCACGGTGGCCAACCCCCTTGATCCCCCTTCCAGAGGAAGGGGGTAGAAAAGAAGAAAACGCGCCCCGATTACCGACTACCGGCCACTATGACGATAGCCGTACCATCTCCATGTAGGCACCAGCCCAAGCAGCATGCAACAAAAAAAGACGCCCATAGTCTGGCGTCTTTTTTTGTTGCTTTAATTATCCCGAAGCGCGCGTTTCAAAATTTTCCCTGTGGCGTTCTTGGGGAGCGCGGACATGGGGATGAAGCGGCGGGGGATCTTGTAGGCGGCGATGTTTTCCATCATGTATTTGCGGATTTTATTTTCGTCGTACTCGTAGCCTTCCTTCATGACCACGTAGGCCCATACGACCTGGCCGCGGAGGGGGTCCGGGTGGCCGACCACGGCGCATTCGCCCACGCCTTCCACTTCGTAAATGCAGTCTTCCACTTCGCCGGGGTAAATGTTTTCCCCATTGACAATGATGAGATCCTTCAGGCGGTCCACGATGTAGATGTAGCGGTCCTCGTCCATGTAGGCGAGATCTCCCGTGTGGAGCCAACCGTCTTCGGTGAGGACTTTCTTCGTTTCCTCCGGCTTCTTCCAGTAGCCTTTCATCACATTGTCGCCGCGGACCATGAGCTCGCCCACGGTGCCGGGCACATAGGGGCCGGCGAGCTCGGTTTCAATCTTCGCCTCCACGCCGGGGATGGTGGGGCCGCTGGTGAGGTACTTCGGCTTCGCGGTGGGCAGCACGCAGACCACGGGGGACGCCTCGGTGAGGCCGTAGCCCTCCTGCACCGGGTGCTTGTAGCGCAGGTAAAAGGCCTGGGACACCGGCTGCGGGATGGACGCGCCACCGGAAATAAAGGTGTGCACCGTCTTCATGAGGGCGGGTTCCCCTTTGCGGGCCAGCAGGTTATACATCGGCGGCACCATGATGGCGATGGTGACGCCGTATTTCACGATGGTATTGATGATTTCCGACGGCGAGCGGGAGCGCAGGATCACGATGGTGGAGTGGAAATAGAGCCCTGCGTGCACGATGGTGGTCATGCCGTAGCAGTGGAACATGGGGAGCACGCAGAGGACTTTGTCGTCGGATTTGAAAATGATGCGGGCGGAGAACTGCTCCACATTGCGCACCAGATTTTTGTGGGTGAGCATGGCGCCCTTGGGGCTGCCGGTGGTGCCGGAAGTGTAGATCAAAGCGCACACATCGTCTTCGGTGAGATTTCTCGGGAAATCCGGAGCCACCGCCGCATGTCCTTCGCGAGCCTTCTTGTCCAGCTCCAGGATGTCTACGGAGGGGATGGAAACGGAAAGCGCCGTGTCGGTGATGAGGAGGGAGGACTCGGAGTCCTTCAGGATGTAGTCCACCTCGCGGTCCACCAGAGAATTATTGACCGGCACGATGATGGCCCCCAGGCTCACCACCGCCATGAAGGCGTAAACGAATTCCGCCCGGTTCGCCGAGTACAGGGCGACGCGATCGCCAGCGGCGACGCCCATGGCAGAGAGGGCATTTCTATAAAGCCCGATGGATGCGGCCAGCTCGCCATATGTCACGTCAGCCTCGCCGGTAAAGGCCAAGTGCGCCGGGTCCGCGCCTTTGATGATTTCGTGTAAAAACATAATGTACCTCGCTTGAGAAATAGGAAATATTCGCAAATATCATAATTGACTCGAAAATTATCATATGTTTATTGTAACAGATGGAGGGGGATAGGGATAGGGGGGAGTGGGAGCGTTTAACGCTGGTGGTTTAGTGATCAGTGATCAGGGGTCAGTGATCAGGGGCTAGTTTTTGCTGCTTGACGCTATCGGGTTAGTATTTGGTGGTCGGTATTCGGGGCGCATTCTCTTCTTTTCTACCCCCTTCCTCTGGAAGGGGGATCAAGGGGGTTGGCTACCGCGAAGCGGTGGGGGCGGGCACAAGTACTTGCTTCCTCGCCCAACCCCCCTGCCCCCCTTCCGGAGGAAGGGGGTAAATACGATGAATGGGGCCAGCGTCAAACGCGTCTCGACTACTTAATCATTAGCCCTTGACACCGCCAGTTATATAGAGTATCCTTCCACTAGTACAAGCAGGAGCCGTATCCTAGGGAGCGGTATCCGAGGTGCTTGACGGATTATTTTTTTATATCGCTTGGATTGTGAGCAACCGAGACGAATGCATCCATAATAGGAAAAGTGCATCCCGGTGGGGGTGTTTTTTTATGGGCTCTTTCTGCGCAAAGGGCAGCGCTGCATTCTTTTTGGGGTGCAGCGCTTTTTAGTGGTCAGTAGTTAGTGATCAGTGATCAGGACGCTTTTACCGGTAACGGGAAATAGAGATGCTCTTTTTGAAAAAGATATCTTGTCATCTCCCGCTGTAGGGAAGGCGCGCCCTGATCACTGACTACAGACCACTGATCACTAACTCGATAGCGTAAAGCAGCGAGAAGTGACGCCCTGATCACTGACTACTGACCACTGATCACTAACTCGATAGCGTAAAGCAGCGAGAAGTGACGCCCTGATCACTGACTACTGACCACTGATCACTAACTCGATAGCGTAAAGCAGCGAGAAGTGACGCCCTGATCACTGACTACTGACCACTGATCACTAACTCGATAGCGTAAAGCAGCGAGAAGTGACGCCCTGATCACTGACTACTGACCACTGATCACTAACTCGATAGCGTAAAGCAGCGAGAAGTGACGCCCTGATCACTGACCACTGATCACTGATTACTAAACCACTACCGCTAAACTCACAATCCCCCAAAGGAGACAACCATGCAATCTCTTGACGTGATGGCCGCGCCTGCTACGGCGGAGAGCGGACTGAAAATTAACAAGCTGACCTTTATCGAGGCGGCTATGATGATCGTGGGATCCACCATCGGCTCCGGCGTCCTAGGCCTGGCCTACGCCACGCGGAAGGCCGGCTGGCCGGTGCTCGTGATTCTTCTCCTCGTGGCGGCCCTGGTGTCCACGGTGTCCATGCTCTACGTGGCGGAGTCGTCCCTTCGCACGAGAGCGCCGCTCCAGCTCTCGGGGTTGGCGGAGAAATATATCGGCAAAGTGGGCGCCTGGATGCTTTTCTTCGCCGTCGGGGCCACCAGCTTTTGCAGCCTCATCGCCTACACCAATGGCTGCGGAAAAATCCTCGCCGACCTTTTGGGGATTTCCTTTGAAGCCGGGAGCATCCTCTTCGTAGTGCCGGCCACCATCGTCATTTGGTTTGGCCTCAAAGCCACGGGGGTGGCGGAGAAATTTATTTCCAGCGGCATGATCGCCATGCTCCTCGTCCTGGCGGGAGCGTCCATGCTCTCGGCTCGGGTGCCTATGGAAGACATCCTCTACTCCGACTGGACCTACGCCATGCCGATTTTCAATATCACCGTCTTCTGCTACGCGGTGCAGTACATGGTGCCCGAAGTGGCCCGCGGCTTCAAACACCAGCCGGAGAAATTGGTGCCATCCATCCTCGCGGGCTTTGGGATTTCCTTCCTGATCCTTGCTGTGGTGCCCCTCTCAGTCTTCCTGATGCTGCCGCTCTCGGAAATCAGCGAGGTCGCCTCCCTCTCCTGGGGCCGGGCGCTGTCCCATCCGATCTTTTATCTCTTGGTAAATATTTTCGCTTTCTGCGCCATGCTCACATCCTTCTGGGTCATCTCCGAAAGCTTTCTCACAAACATGGTGGACCAATTCAAACTGAAAGATGAATTCCACGCGCCCTCCCGCGTGGCCATGATTTCCTTCATCGTGGTGCCGCCATTCCTTCTGGCCTTCTATGGCGCCGTTTCCTTCGTGAACGCCATTTTCTTCGCCGGCACCTTCGGCGGCATCATCATGTCCATCCTTCCGGTCTACATGCTTCGGGGCGCACGGAAATATGGCGACACCGAGCCCGTATGGACCTGCGGCTGGATGGCCGCGCGTCCCGTGCAGCTCTTCGTCGTCCTCCTATTCTCGGTGGCCGGTGTCTACGCCCTGGCGAGCATGGCGGGTCTCTTGCCGGCGGGTTGGTAAGTCGGCGCTATCGGTTTAGTGATCAGTGATTAGTGATTAGTGATTAGTGATCGGTAGCGTTCGTGTGTTCTCCTCTTTTTTACCCCCCTTCCTCTGGAAGGGGGTAATTGCGATGAATGGGGTCATTGCCAAACGCAGCCCGACCGCTGATCGCCGACTACTAAATCAATAGCGGTTGGGGCTCAAATAAAAAACACTTAGTCGCGAAGGTCTAAGTGTTTTTTCTTTTGGCTTAATAGTTATTGGCCAATTCATCGATAGCGGGCCTATTGCAAATGAGGCAGCAGTCAAACGCGTCCTGACCACTGACCACTGATCACTGATCACTGACCACTAAAACAATAGCCCAATAAAATTCCCACATTCTCCGTATCATACTCCACCTGCTCGGACCAGCGGGCGGCGGCGCGGAGGGGATCGCCTGTCAGCGCGGACTCGATGTAGATGAAAGTGGCCGCGTCCTTCGCGAAGGCAGCAAGGCACTCCAAAGGGAAATCCTCATCCAGCTCGCGGTAGAGGATATATTGGTAGAGATTTGTAAAGAAATCCTTCCGGCCCTCATAGCGGCGCGCGGCGTCCAAGGCAGCGTCTTGGTGATGGGAAAGGAAGGCCAGGCGCTTCGTCCATGCCTCGTCGATGGGCTCCGTCATTTCGTAAGCAGAAAGAATGCGCGAGACATTTTCTTCCGAGAGATCCGGCGCAAAGGAAATGAGATCCGCCGGCGCGTCCCATCCGAGAGCCGAGAGGAGCGCGGGGAAATCCCATATGTCTTCAAAGCCCTCGATGGCAAAGGTGAGGGGGCCGGTAAGCTCCCAAAGCTGCTCGCAGGTCCTCTCACAGCAAAGCCCGGTGCCTGCCAGCTCCACGTCGTCCAAATATTTATAGAACCGCGGATGCATGGTGCAGATATTTCCTAAATAGTCCTCGCCCTTCTCAAGAATGAGACGGCACAGGCCATCGCTTCGAAGGAAATGGCAGTAGCCCTTATCGTTTAACTTAAAGCAAGTGGACCCGTCCTCGGCTGTCCGCATCCACTGGGAAAGCTCCTCGCCCAATGGGCCTTTCGTACTTCTATATTTCTTTTCGGTATCGGCATCGATGTCGATTTCCCAAGTCTGGCAGCAAGTGTGCCGGCAAGCGCCCGCCTTGCAAGAGAAGGCGGGGAAGATGGTGGGGTAGATGGTGTACATGGTTGGGGGTCCTTTTGGGGCTGGTGGCTTTAGGGCCACGAAACAAAGTGCAAATAGGTTCAAGGTTCAGGGTTCAAGGTTCAAGGGAAGGTGCGCCGCACAATTCATAAAGCGGCGCGAGGTTTGAAATGGGCAAACGCGCCATGCTGCTGCCCCACCGCCGTTATCCGTTTACCGTGTAACCGTTAACCGTGCATACTACCGCTAGCGAGTCGTGGAGCAATACATTTTATAGTAAAAGGTATATCGCACCATGGCTCGCCATCGGTAAAAGAGCCGGTTAACGGTTATTCGGTCAACGGTTCACGGTGGTGAGGCAGCAGGAAAACGCGCTGACTTTCAAAACTTGCGGCGCTTCTGAACTTGTGCGCCGCTCCACCACCTGAACCCTGAACCCTTATATCAGTTTCCCCGCCAGGTGATCTACCTCATGCTGGATGATCTGGGCGGTGAAGGCTTTGTATTTCTTTTTCTTCGGCCGGAAGGCGCTGTCTCTGTATTTTACCTCGATGACCTCGTAGCGCGTGGTCTTTCGGGTGCCGGTGAGGGAGAGGCAGCCTTCCTCCGCTTCGTAGGGGGAGGAGGCGGAGAGGATTTCCGGATTGTACATGACGACGATTTCCTTTTTGTCCCGGAAAGCGATGATGGCCTTTGCAAATCCGATCATATTCGCCGCCAGGCCCACACAAGTGTCGGCGTGGGCGATCAAGGTGTCCCGAAGGTCCTCGGCGATGCCCTTGTCCTCCTTCGTGGCCGGCGCGGCTTTTTGCTGGAGAAATATAATATCTTTCACAATCTCTTTTTTCATGATGAGTCCTTTGGTAAAATGAAATAGAAGGTTCAGGGTTCAAGGTTCAAGGTTCAAGGGGTGGTACGCCGCACAAATTATAAAGCGGCGTGAGTTTTGAAATAGGCGACCATGGGCTGACTTTTCAAAATTCGCG
>CAVEMF010000088.1:0-7266 GCA_963616715.1 Ruminococcus bromii
ACCCTTGGAGAAGGGTCGCGCGATAGCGCCGGATAGAAATGCACCGTAGGTGCATGCTCAGCAGTAGCCTTA
Organism: Ruminococcus bromii; assembly: GCA_963616715.1. Classification (GTDB taxonomy): domain Bacteria; phylum Bacillota; class Negativicutes; order Veillonellales; family Dialisteraceae; genus Dialister. The sequence goes on from CAVEMF010000088.1 coordinate 73, forward strand.
AGCATGCCCAGTGACACAACTGCTTTCCCCCTGCCGTCATCCCGAGCGTAGCCGAGGGATCCATTCTCGATAGCGGTAAGCATGCCCGCTGCCACGACTCTTCCGCGCGGACTCCTTTCGCATCGCATTGGACTTTCATCGAAGGCTTTTCCGTTTCCCGCTACTGCTGAATAGATCGAGGGCTACGCTCAGGATGACAGGCAAGAGAAGCGGATGAGTCAGTTGGCATATTTACCGCTACTGCCGGTTATGCCTCTGGCGAGGCATTTCTATCCGGCGCTTTGCGCGACCCTTCTCCACGGGTCTACTCACGTAGGGCCAGAGTGACAAAGAGAGAATAAGTGCTTCACGGCTTCCCTCCATTTCCTACTGACGCCAAAAGGGACGGTCACACGGTAAATGGTTCATGGTAGTGGGAAAGCAGCTAAACGCGTACCATCTGCCTCCACCGCTTGATACACCCGCCGACTCCGGCAGAGATCCAAGCTCCAAGCTCCAAGCTCTTAGTTATGACGAAGCAGGTGGACGCGCCCCGACTACCGACCACCGACCACCGGCTACTTTCCGTGTCGTCATCCTTTTGACAAATTTTCCATTACGATATATAATTAGTCAGCTAATTAAAACAAAGGAGGAGCGATGAACGAGGTATTTTTGATTCCCACCATAGAGGAACTCCAAAAGCAAGCGTCTATCCTTCCGGGGATTCACCCCATGGAAGTGGTGACTATGCTGCGCATCATGAAAGCGGCAGATCATGTGCGAAATGATATTTCCGACCCGGTGAAAAGGAAATACGATGTGTCCGAAGGAAAGCTTCGGGTGCTCATCGTGCTGCGCAATGCGGAGGAGGGCATTATCCCTTCACTTCTCGCGGCGAAGGTGGGTGTCTCGAAGGCTACGATTTCGAATATGATCGTCCGCATGGAGCGAGACCAGCTGGTGTACACCATGCCGGACAAAGAGGACAAGCGGGGGAAGAAGGTCGTGCTCACGGAAAAGGGAAAGGATCTCCTGGCACTGGTCCTTCCGGAGCTGTACCTCCATATTTCCAAACTCATCGGCCGCCTCACGGAAGAGGAGCAAAAGGAATTGGTCCGCCTCTTGGCGAAGATGGTGGAGTAAAGCGAGGGTGACTGTAGTGGTTTAGTGATCAGTGATCAGGACGCGTTGGATGCTAGCCTAAAGCACGACCTAATTACTGATCACTAATTACTAAACCGACAGTGGACAAAGGGCTATCTCGCCCATATAGTTAGCTTACTAATCAAAAAGGAGAGAGAAAATGAATATGAAAAGTAAACCTATGAAAGTGGCGATGCTATTTATCGCGCTTTTGGTGATTTCCGGCGTGCTATTGCTCTACAAGGGCTATGACCCGGTGGCGCAGGCGAAGGAGAGAAAGGATGGGATTCTTACCGCCGAGCAGGTGAAGGTGGCGTTTGACTCTGTCGGCGGGCGGCTTATCAAAGAAGCAGTGAAGGAAGGTGACCGGGTGAAGAAGGGGGACGTGCTCATGGTGATCGATGCCACGGACATGGATCTTTCCATCGAAAAGACGGAGGCCCAGATCGCTCAGCTCGAAGCCCAGATCGCCGGCCAGGGGCGCACCATCGATATCGGATTCGCCCAGGCGGATACGGCGGAGATCCAGACCTTCCGCCAGATCGATGCACAGAAGGCGGCCGTCGAGTCCGCTCGCTCCACTTACGAGACGCGGCTCGCTGATTTCCAGCGTATGGAAAAGCTGGCGTCCGAAGGCGCGATTTCTCAGAAGGAATTGGATTCCTACAGAAATAATATGGAAGTGGCGCGGGCTAGCCAGGCGTCTGCCATCAATGGCCTGAACCAGCTCTTAGGCGGCGCAGCCAATGCGGACGACACGGACAGCCTGGTGCTACCGGCCATCGAAAACCAGAGGGCCCAGGTAGAGAATCAGAAGAATACCCTGGCCGGATTGGTGCAGCAGAAGAAGCAGCTAGAGGTGGCGCTGAAGGAGCTGAAGGTTAATAAAGGCCGCCTGGTACTTCGCGCGCCGGAGGACGGAAAGATTCTGAAGGTCATTGCGAAAGAAGGGGAAATGGTTTCGCCCAATTCGCCGGTGATTCTTCTGGAAAGCGACCGCACCTATTATGATATTTATCTCTCCGAAGAGGAGCTGGGAAATCTGAAGGAAGGCGACAGCCTCCTGGGCCATACCATTGCCGGAGAGAAGGAAGTGCCGGGGACCGTGCGCCTCATCGCCAAGGCCGCCGATTTCGCGGATCTTAAAATGTCTCGCGAGAAGAGCTCCGCCGACCTCACTTCTTTCCAGGTGAGAGTGTATACGAAGCGTGTGGATCAGGTGATCCCGGGAATGACCATCGAGGTAAAGAAAAATGAATTCACTAAAAAGTGAACTTGAGTTTCTATTCTCCGGCAAGGGTATGCCTTATGAGAAGGTGTGTCTCATGGTGGCGGTGCTGACCACGGTGGTGTTGTCCATTCTTTTAGGAAATAACATCGCCCGCGAAGTACCGGTGTCCATCATCGACCTGGACCACTCCAAGTACAGTCTGGAGATGGCGCAGAAAATCGATTCGTCGCCGTCTATGAAGGTGAAGCACATCCTTTACACGCCGGAAAATCCGGAAACCTTTTTGTACCAGGACCAGTCCTTCGCAGTCATCGTATTTCCGAAAGACATGGAGAAGAATGCTTACTCCGGCGCCGGCGGCAACATCGGCCTCTTCGTGGATAATACGAATACTGCCTTGGACGCGGACATTCGCAGCGAGCTGAATACCATCATCGGCATCGAGAACGCGGTAGCAGCAGAGGCCAGTGGCGCCTCCGGTGGCAGCTTCTCCCTCTCCGAGCGTGTACTCTTCAATCCGTCGGGCTCCTCGTCCAATGGGGAAGTGCAGGGCTTCCTTTTCTTCTTCTCGTCCATGTTCTTCACCTTCGCCACCATCGGCATGGTGCCGCGGCTGAAGATGACTTACGAGTGGGAGCCTCTTGTGAAATCGGGAAATCCATTCCTCCTGGCGGTGAAGCTTCTCCCTTACATGGGCTGCCTCTTGGTGGCCTTCTTCGTAGGCATGGCGATCCTTCGCCTCTTTGGAAATATGGTTTTCGCAGGAAATATCATTTCCTTCTTCCTGACCCAGCTCCTCTACCTGCCGGCCCTGGGTCTGCTGTCTCTTCTCTTTGGCTGGACCGCGGCGAATCCCGGCATCGCCAATAGCCGCATGATCCTCCTCATCCCCGGTGGTTTCATCTTGGGCGGCGCCACCGCACCGATTTCCCTCTATGAACCCTGGGTGGTGTGGTTCTCCCACCTCTTCCCGCTGACTTGGGAATTTAATTTCGTGCGAGATATCATCCTTCGCGGCGCTGGGCTTCTGGAAATGGTGGACATCCTGGGCGGCTTTCTCTTATACCTGGCAGCCGTCGTGCTTCTCTTCTGCTTTGCGTTTGAGAAATCGAGAAAGGCAGTTTAAAGATAATGAGAATATGAGAATATGAGATGATGAGACCGCGTTTGGAAATGGTGCTTTAAATGGTAAGTGACTTATCCGGTTCTCGTTATCTCAATCTCTCATTATCTCATTATCTCATTTTCTCCTTTTGAAAGGTTGTGACTGAAAATGGAAAAAGTGCAGCGTATCTTAGTTCCTCTTGACGGCTCTCCCTGCGCGAAGCGGGCTTTTGATTGGGCTTTGTCTCTCTCGAAGGCTTACAACGCAGAGCTGGTGCTTCTCTATGTGGTCGATATGAATCAAAAGCTTTCGGCTTTGGACCGCGTGGCCATGAGCGGCTACGAGCCGGCAATTTTCAAAATGGAAGGCGAGAAGCTCCTGGATGCTTACAAGAAGGAAGCGCCATCGATTTCTATGACTGCCGAGGTTTTGATCGGCTCGCCGGCAGAGCAAATTATTTCCGCCGTCGAGACATACAAGGCTGATCTCATCGTTATGGGCAGCCGCGGCCAGAGCCAGGTAAAGCAGGTGGTCATGGGCAGCGTCAGCCAGTACATCCTGCATCACGCGGACTGTCCGGTGATGGTGGTCAGATGACGCTATCGGTTTCGTGGGCGGTAATCGGTAGTCGGTGGTCAGGACGCGTTTGACTGCTTCGCCATAGCGAGGAGCTAGGAGCCTGGAGCTTGGAGCTCCTTGGGCGTCAGCAGGTATGCTATACGGTAGAGGTAGAAGACGACGCGTTATTTTTTTGCTAACGTCAAGCGTGCTCGCTGACTCCAGCGGAGCTCCAAGCTCCAAGCTCCTGGCTATGAGGAAGCAGGTATGTGCGCCCCGACCACCGACTACCGACTACTTTCTCTCCCTGCGCCCTATGGCCGCATAACCCTACTGAGATCCCCCTCGGTATATAGCAATCACTCTCCCCGTAAAAATCATTTTCCTACTACGGTGTTGCTTTTACGGTTATGCGGCCATAGGGCGCAAGGAGGTAGGCAGCAAATGCGTCTTATCCCTTATCCCCTGTCCCTTATCCCTTTTTGCCCCCTGTATTTCCCTGTGTCATGGTGTATAATAAAAAGGAATGAGAAGCAGGAAGCGGAGAGGCCTTTTGGCGTGCGGACTGCTTCGTGTCTTCGAGAAGGGGGAATTCCAATGACAATCACCTATATTTTGCAGGTACTTCACGGGATCGAAGAAGGCCATACGGAAGAGGCGCTGAATATTGCGGATCTGAATGGAGAATTGCAGAAGGCACTTCGACGCGTGAAGAGAAGTGTGATTCGTCTCAGAAATCGGGCGCAGTACGAGCTGGGGGAAATGGATCGCATCAAGGCGGCTTCCACGTCCGGCCACATGGAGCACTTCACGAAAGCTTGGGTGAAGATCCAGCACTTTGACTTGGAGGATTGCAAAGGCCTCAAGGGCATCGAGGATTTCTTAAATGACGGCTTCAAGGTGGAAGAAATGATCGCTCAGGCGGATAAGATTGCCAGCCTTAGCAGCATGAGCATCGGCGCCTTCTCGCCTATGGAATTGGGATTTGGCATCCTGGAGCCTTTTGCGACGCTCCCCTCTATTTCCATCGATAACCATCGTTTCCACCAGCTCGACCCGATCTATATCCATCAGCTCATCGAAGAACTGACCGACTACCAGGCGAAGGTAAGAGAGCTGACGGAAAATCTGGCCGAGGTGGCAGAGTGTGCCAGAGATAAGGCAGACTGCCTCGCGGCACTCACCGATTACTTCATCGACGGCATCGAAGACCTGGAAGCTATCCTGGATCGGAAGGGCATCGACTGGACTTTCTACTCCAAGCCGGAGAAAATGCAGATCGCCAGATGCTTGCAGGTGGCGCAGATCATCGCCATCCTCTTCCCGCAGCTCTTGGATGAAAAGGGCCATGTCAGTGAAAAAAGTAAAAAGAGAATCGCCATCGCCAAGAAGGAGCTCTCCTTCCGCGATGCATGAGAAAAGCGCAGCTCGCAAGAGCTGCGCTTTTCTAAGTGGTCGGTAGCTGTGTGAAAGTGAGGAGTGAGGAGTGAGGGGTGGTGGTGCGTCGCACAATTCATAAAGCGGCGCGAGTTTTGAAATAAGGCAAACGCATTTGGCTGCTTCCCCACTACCGTGAACCGTTTACCGTATAACCGTTAACCGGATTGTTTGACGATGGCGGGACATGGAGCAAGCCCTGCTTCGGCATAGCGGTTTATCGTGCCGATTCCCGCTACCGGAAGCCTGCACGGTGAACGGTTACACGGTTATACGGCTAACGGTAATGGGAAAGCAGGGACGCGCATAACCGACCACCGACAACTAAGACCCCAGCCGTGGCATCTCCATGTATGCACTGGCGAGAAACGCGCCCTGATCACTAATCACTGATCACTAATCCCTAAACCCATAGCCCTAATTCCCTCTAATTTCCCACTCTCCCTTCCTTCCCATCTGTGATATAATAGGGGAAACAAAATCATGGGAAGCTCTAGGTACGGATATCATGAAGCTTATGCAGGACGTTCTGCATCACACTGGGAAGCGTTTTCGCATGCCCAGCCTTTAGAGGTTCCCATCACGAAGGAACCATTCAAAAGGAGGAAGTGCTATGTCTATTGCATTTATTCTGCGTATGATCGCGTCGGCTGTCAGTGGAAATCCGGTTTCTGCCAGACCGGAGAGCATCAATGGCGAAATTGATCGGGCCAAGAGAAGAGCCACCAAGCGCATCAATCGCGCGAAGGTCCGTGCGCAGACGGAGCTCGGCGAGCTTGACCGCGTCCGCATTACTTTGATGAGTGGCGATATGAAGAAATTCACCTCGCTCTTTGCACAGATTCATAATGTGGATTTCCATGACTGCGATACCTTGACCGGTCTGGAGCATTTCAATAAGGAAAGAAAAAATTGGAAAGAGCTGGAGCGCCTCTCCGCTAAGGCTATGAGTGTCATGACTTTGAATGGGGCCATGGAAGCCATGGGCTTTGGCGCCGGCGTACTGGACCAGTATGCGGTGGTGCCGGAAATCGTGGGCCTCGACTATAAAGCAGCAGAAGCGCAAGATGTGGAAGCGCTGAAGGATGTAAGCAGCCGCCTGCAGGAATTCCAGCAGACCGTGAAGAAGATGTGCACTCGCATGCAGGAAATCCGCCGCGAAGCCCGCCAGGCAGAAGATGCACTTCTCGACCTCTCGGACTATTTCGAAGACGGCATCGAAGACATCCGCCGTATCCAGGTATCCTCCGGCTATGACTGGACGAACTACAGCAACGCGCAGAAGATCCTGATCGGCCGCACCGCCCAGATCGCTCGCCTCATCCGCGCGCTCTCGGAAATCCGTTTCCTCACCGACGAAGCAGACCTTCGCCCGGAAATCCAGGAAGCCATCGAAGCATCGGAAGAACTTCTCGATGAATTGGGAGCATAAGGTAGTAGTCGGTGCTCGGTAGTCGGTAGTCGGGACGCGCGTACCGATAGATTCAGATAGAGATATAAAAACGCTATGGAGAAATGATTTTTTCATAGCGTTTTTTGTCGTGCCAATTAGGGGAGTGCAGTCCCTGCTCCGTCATCCTGAGCGAAGCCGAAGGATCCACTCAGAACTAGCCCTTCACATGCCAGCTCCCTCGAAGGGAAGTATGCACGGTAAACGGTTATACGGTAAACGGCTCACGGTAATGAGGAAGCAGGCATCACCCGCCCTGCGGGCACCCTCTTCAGGGAAGAGGGCTTG
>CAVEMF010000089.1:0-7220 GCA_963616715.1 Ruminococcus bromii
TGGCCCAATGGCGCAATACTTCGTCGGACTCCCCCTTAAATACTTCGGTATTCGCGGGGAATTCCTCCTCGTCTTGCACCATTGGGCTTTTCAGAAATTCAGATGGCGATTTAATCAGCGCTTCCCTAGCGTGGTTCCCCTCCTTCCAGAGGAAGGAGGTTTAAGAGGAAAGGCTTCGCCCTTATATATGCGCCGCTTTATAATTTGTGCGGCGCACCACCCCCTTGACCCCTGCCCCCTGAACCTTGCCTCCTTTTGCTCGCAAGCGGTTTTCATATCAGACCAATGGGGCATGTCCCCGCAATTCTAGTAAGTTTGTAAAAATGGAGAGGAGCGATTTTTATGAAGTACACATTTTTCGGACACGCATGCTTTCGGTTGGATACAGGGAAAGAGAAGCTGCTGTTTGATCCATTCCTGACAGGAAATAGCGAGGCCGCTGTGTCTTCTGACCGGGTGAAATGCGACTATATCCTGTTGTCCCATGCCCATGCGGATCATTTCGGCGACTCCATTGCCATTGCTCGCCGCACGGGGGCCAAGGTGGTGGCCATTCCGGAAGTGATTGGCCTTTTCCCAAAGACGGTGGTGAATTTCCAGCCCATGAATCTGGGCGGCCAGTACAAGACCGACTTTGGTACCATCAAAATGGTGGTGGCTCTCCACAGCGCCGGCGTGGCAGGCGGGGTGCCCTGCGGATTTATTATTTCCTTCACCGATGGGCCTACGGTCTACTACTCCGGCGATACGGCACTTTTCAGTGACATGAAGCTTTTCGGAGAGCTCTATGACATCGACTATGCAATCCTTCCTATCGGCGACAATTACACCATGGGCCCAGACGATGCGCTCTTGGCCGCGTCTTTCCTAAAGGCGAAGCACGTGATCCCGCTTCACTATAATACTTGGCCCGTCATCGCCCAGGATCCGGCGGCGTTCCAGGCAAAAGCGAAAGAAAAGGGCATCGATGTGATCTTGGTGAAACCCGGCGAAAGCATCGATTTGTGATTTCTTAAGGAGAAACTATGGCCGTAAAGGAAGAAAAGTTTTGGGAATTGTACCGAGAGAAAGGGGAGCTTTTCGGGAAGCTGGCTGACCTTTTGGGGGAGGCTGCGAAAGCGTCCCTCTCTATGGAGTCCTATAAGGAAATGGGGGAGCTACTGCGCCGCCGGCCTTTTGCAGAGAACCGTTTGGTAGAGAAAATGTATAAGGCTTACAAAGACCCCTATGGAGAGCATGAGGCGTCTTGTCTCCTTTCTCAAAGCGGAGACATTCTGCGAAACGGGTATGACCTGATTCGTTTGTCCTATGCGGCAGGCCCGTTGCATGTTTCGAAAGCTGTATCAGACATGACTTTGCTCACCGCCGAGGGCCTTCGGGAATGGCAGAAGCTTACGGCCTATACGGCGGATAGGAAAAATAATGCGTTGCGCATCGAAGCGCGGACGGAAAGACTCCTGGCTTTCGAGGAGCGGAGTCAGACTGTCATGCTCGAGGGGCTTCATGAAATCTATCAGGGTGCTTCTACGATGTGCCCGCCGGAGAAGGAAATCCTATTTCTTTTGGAAACCATCTTGCGTCTTACCACGCAAAATGCATTGTGTCTTAGACATCTATTAGAGGAATAATATATGGGGCGATGGCGAGAAAACTATTTCACCATCGGCCTCATTTAATTTTTCAAGTCCTCCTTTCTCCCCCTAGTATTTTTCTAAATATCATGTATAATAGAGACACATGGAGGAAATGCCATGTGACAGAGATGTCTGTCGGTCTTCTTGATGATTATTTCCCTGATTATCAATTGGATTGCGCTTCAATCATACTCCTCAATGATTGTCTCGCACAGGAAAGCGGTGAAAGCCGCTTTTTTTGTTGCTTGAAATACATGATATAATAGGTAAATACAAGAAATTCAAATGTATTTCATGCAATGCAAAAGAGGCATAAGAAATGAATCGTACAAAGCAATATAGAAATTACAGCTGGAAAGATGGGAAAACCCTTTCTATCGGGGATGCGTCTCTGGTCATGGGCATCCTGAATGTGACGCCGGATTCTTTTTCTGATGGGGGCAAGTGGAATACAGAAACGTCCGCCCTGTCCCACTTGAAAGAAATGCTCGCTGATGGCGCGCATATCATCGATGTAGGCGCAGAGTCCACCCGACCGGGCCATGTGGAATTGACCGGGGAAGAGGAAACAGCGCGGCTCATGCAATTTTTGCCGGAGGTATTGGCCCATTCTCCCGTGCCGATTTCTATCGACTCGTACCATTATGACACCATGGAAAAAGCGCTACAGGCCGGCGCCCATATGGTCAATGATGTGTGGGGCTTCCAGTACGATGATGGCAGCATGGCGAAGGTGGCAGCGGAATTTGCTGTGCCGGCCATCTTGATGCATAACCAGGAAACCGAAATTTATGAAGGCGACATCATCGATTGCTTGAAAACTTTCTTTGATAAGACTTTGGAAATCGCAATGAAGGCCGGCGTGAAGGAGGAGAATATCATCCTGGACCCGGGTATCGGATTTGGTAAAAATAGTGAGCAGAATATCGAAATCATGCAGCGCTTAGATGAGCTCACGGCGGCGTATCCCTACCCCTGGCTTTTGGGCGTCAGCCGGAAGCGCTTCATCGGTACCATCCTGGATCTGCCGGCAGCGGAGCGAGACGAAGGCACTGCGGCAGTGAACCTGTGGGGCATCGAAAAAGGTTGCTCCATTTTCCGCGTCCATGATGTGAAGACCACGGCGCGGGAAGTCAAGGTGTGGGACGCATTGAAGAATGTATAAGCGTAAATCGCAGCGGGCATACTAAATTTTGAAATAAAAGGGTCAAGGGGCAAGTCTTTGGGGGCAAGGGGTGGTACGCCGCATCAAATTAAAAAGCGGCGTATATATAAGGGCGAAGCCCACTGCTTTTACCCACTTCCTCTGGAAGGGGGAGGGCCCGAAGGGCGGGGGTTGGCCTGGATAGGCGCTTCTTGATTTGTGCGCTGCCCCCCTGACCCCTGAACCTTGAACCCTATCGGTTTAGGCAAATAAACTACTGTGTGATCTGTAATCATAAGAGGAGAATCATGTTGGATACCATTAAACTGACGCGGATGGCTTTTTTTGGATATCATGGAGATGAGCCGGAGGAAACGAAGCTGGGGCAGCGTTTTTATGTGGACGTGGAGCTGCGGCTGGATTTATCCAAAGTGGGAAAGACGGATGCTTTGGAGGACTCGGTGAACTATGTGGCAGTCTATGCCATGGTGAAGAAGAGAGCCGAAGGCGGCCCTTACAAATTGCTGGAGCGGCTGGCGGGCGTCATCAACGAGGATGTGATCGCTGCTTTCCCGATGGTGGAGGAAATCGTGACCACCATTCACAAGCCCGGCTCTCCGATTCCCGGTATTTTGGACGATGTGTCTGTCACATTGCATAAAAAAAGATGATGAATACCTATATTATTTCCTTAGGCTCCAACCAGGGAAACTCGCTGGAAATCCTTCGGCAGGCGGCTTTGCGGCTTGCCGAGCATCCGGCGCTCTCTATCCTTCAGAAATCTTCCATTTACGAGACTGACCCTTGGGGGAAAGTCGATCAGCCGGTATTTCTGAACGCAGTGATGAAGATTTCCTGGGAAAGAGAGCCGGAAGAGCTGATGCAGTTTCTTTTGGAAACAGAAAAAACTTTTGGCCGCACCCGAGAAATCCACTGGGGGCCGCGGACGTTAGACTTAGACATGATTTATGGATGGCACATAGAGAGCGACACGCCGCTTTTGCGATTACCGCATCCCTACTTTTGGGAGCGGGCTTTTGTCGTTGTGCCACTCGCAGAGATTTGCCCTGATTTCCTGTATCAAGGGGAAACCATCAAGGCGCGTCTCTCTGTCCTTGGAGAAAGTGATGTCAGAAAAACGAATTACACCTGGGAGGAGGGATAGCTATGGCAGAACAGATACGGATGATCGCTAACGTGCGGACGCCCGCCGGAAAAGATATCCGGGAAAAGGCGCAAGAAGAGACTTTTGAGCTGGACGTCAAGCGCGGGCCGAGTCTCGCCGCTGAAATCGCAGGAAGCGATGCCATTTCCTGGAATCTATCTGATATAGATACGACGGACATTCTATATGGTATCACCGGCGCCCAGAAGGCTTTGGCGGTAGCAGCGGCTTTGAGATCCTACCATCGGGTCGTCATCATTGCGCCGGATCAGAAATCCATTTTCCAATGGGAGGAAAATTTAGCATTCTTCGCGCCGGACCTGCCCATGTACTCTTTCCCTGTGGTGGAAGAGGCGGGCTTTGATGTCACATTCACCGGCAGCGAGCGGCTCAGGGAACGGATGAAGGCACTCTCTGCGCTCCTCTCCGATCAGCCGATGGCGATCCTCGCTTCCTCGGTGGAAGCAGCGCAAAAAATCATATCCCGCAGCACCTTGAAGGAGCACTCTTTTACCATCCAAATGGGGCAGGAAATCGAGAGAGAGGCGCTTTTGGAAAAGCTTGTCACGGCGGGCTATGAACGCACCGGTCAAGTCGAGCGATGCGGCCATTTTGCGGTGCGCGGGGACATTGTGGATATATTTCCTATCAATGAAGTCCATCCGGTGCGCATCGAATTTTTCGGCGATGAAGTGGACAGCCTGCGGCTTTTTGATGAAGATACGCAGCGTTCTCTGGAGAATAAAGACAGCCAGACCGTCCTTCCCGTTACCATCGCTGCCGAAGGGGATACGCTTCTTAGCGAATACCTCCAAGGCGGGCTTTTGGTCTATGACGAACCGCAGCGAAGCGAAGAGGGGCTGAAGCGATATTTCAAAGAGGACGCGAGCCATAAAAAGACGGCGGCCACTTGGGCGGAAACCATCAAGAAGGGGCGGAAAGGAAATAAGGAGCTGGTGCTGGCGGTCTTGAAGCGAAAGCTCACCGGTTTTTCCGCTGGCCGCGAAGTGCCTTGGAATGGGCAAACCACCACCAATTACCAGCGGCAGATCCCCATCTTCATGGAAGATTTGCGAAATCTTTTGGATCGACAGTGGAAAACCATGATCCTGATTCCTCGTCCTTCGGAGCGCAAGGAAATCGAGGCGCTTTTGGCAGAGTATCAGATGCCTGTTTCCTCGGGCATCGAAGAGGGAAAGGTCAATCTGTGCAATGGGCTCCTGTCCGAGGGCTTCGAGCTCCCTTGGGAGCAGTTGTCCATCATTACCGCCGGCGACATTCTGGGGAAACAGAAAATTCGCCGCGTGAAGAGTGGCCATAAAGGAAAGCAGATCCGCTATTTCTCTGACTTAAATCCCGGCGACTACGTGGTGCAGGAAAATAATGGTATCGGTAAATTTGTGGGCATCGAGACCATTGAGCTCTCCGGCGTGCACAGGGATTACATCACCATCCAATACGCCGGCGGCGACAAGCTGCAGCTGCCGGTGGCTAAGATTGCAACGCTCGAAAAATACATCGGCCCCGAAGGAGATACGCCGAAGCTGGATATGCTGGGCGGGAAATCCTGGTCCAAGGCCCGCAGCAAAGCGAAGGAATCCATCGAGGAATTGGCAGAGCAGCTCCTGGAAGTCTATGCGAAGAGAGAAATCACGCCGGGCATCGCTTTCGAGCCCGACACGGCAGAGCAGCGAGAATTCGAAGATACCTTCCCCTTCGTGGAAACGGAGGACCAGCTCCTGGCCATCGAAGCGGTGAAAAAGGCCATGGAAAAGCCCATGCCTATGGATATGCTGGTGTGCGGCGATGTAGGCTTTGGGAAGACGGAAGTGGCCATGCGGGCGGTCTTCAAGTGCGTCATGAGTGGCTACCAAGCCATGGTGCTTTGTCCGACTACGGTACTCGCCGAGCAGCACTATAAGAATTTCAAAGAGCGAATGGAAGTCTTCGGCCTTCGCCTGGCGGTGCTGAATCGTTTCACTACGGTGAAAACGAAAAACCAGATCCTTCGAGACTTGGACGAAGGCAATCTGGATGTCATCATCGGCACCCATGCGGTGCTAAATAAAAAGGTGAAGCCGAAACGGCTGGGCCTTTTGGTGGTGGACGAGGAGCAGCGCTTCGGCGTCATGCAGAAGGAGAAGTGGAAATCCTGGTCCGCCGGCATCGATGTGCTGAATTTGTCGGCCACGCCGATTCCTCGCACGTTGCACATGAGCCTCACCGGCGTGCGCGATATGGTGACCATCACCACGCCACCGTCGAATCGTCATGCCATCCAGACCTATGTGACCGAGTACGATGACCAGATCGTCAGAGAAGCCGTGCTTCGCGAAAAAGCGCGGCAGGGCCAGACCTTCTTTGTATACAATCGCATCGAGTCCATCGGCGCCATCGCAGACCATTTGCGCAGCATCCTTCCGGCGGATGTGACCATCGGCATCGCCTACGGCCGCATGGAAGGACGGCAGCTGGAAAAAGTGATGCTGGATTTCTACGAAGGCCGCTATGATGTACTTCTCTGCACGACGCTCATAGAAAATGGGCTGGATCAGCCCAATGCAAATACCATGCTGGTTTACGACTCCGACCGCATGGGGCTGTCGCAGATTTACCAGATGCGAGGCCGCGTAGGGCGGTCGGAGAAAATCGCCCGCGCCTGGTTCTTCTATCGCAAAGGAAAAGTGCTCTCGGAAGTGGCAGAGAAGCGGCTCGATACGATCCGTGAATTTACGGAACTGGGGAGCGGCTTCAAGGTGGCCATGCGAGACCTGGAAATCCGCGGCGCCGGAAATCTTTTGGGTTCGGCGCAGCATGGAAATATTTCCAATATCGGCTTTGCGGCGTACTGCACCATGCTGGAGGATGCCATCGAAAGGCTTAGGGCCATCAAAGAAAATCGGCCGGTACCGAAGAAATTGCCGAATACCACCATCGAATTCCGCCAGGATGCCTACCTGGATGCGTCCTACATTCCGAAGGAAGACCAGAAAATGGAAATCTACGGGCGACTGGCGGCCATGGAAGACGAAAAGGCCTTGGAGGATCTGATTGCCGAAGTCATCGATCGCTTCGGCACGCCCAGTGCTCCGGCGGAAAAACTTTTCCGCATTTCCAAAATCCGCGTGAAAGCGCGGCATCTGGGCATCGGCAGTATCTTAGACGCCGGCGACTCCTTCTTGGTGACTTGGGCAGACGAAAGCTTCATGAAGGGCTGGAATCCCAATTCGCTGCCAAAGCCCTGGCTTGCCTATCTGAAATTCTTGCCGGGAAATCC
>CAVEMF010000090.1:0-7215 GCA_963616715.1 Ruminococcus bromii
AAAACGCCCTACCAGGCACTCGCCGGTAGGGCGTTTTATTTTTGTCTCATCGTCTCATTGTCTCATCGTCTCATTGTCTCATTATCTCATCGTCTCATCGTCTCACTCAGTACACGATAGGGATCCAATACGCCTCATTCCCGGCGATGCGTTCGTCGCTGAAGCGGCCGTAGAGGGCCGAGGGGGTGTCGCCTAGCATGAAGCAGGAGAGGGTGACGTAGCCTTCCATGATGCCCACGTCGGTTTTGGAAATGATTTTTTGCTGCGGCACGCAGCGCTGCACCAGGTTCGAGTCACTGTCCCGCGCCACCACGTAGTCGTCCTCGTCGATTTTCTTTTTGTAAATCTTCTCGCCGCGGCCATTGATGATTTCGATGCCCCGACCTTCGCGACCCCAGATGGGTTTCCGGATCCACTCGGAGTCCTCGGGCATATCGCCCAAGCGGAAGTCTCTTTGGAAATAGCTTTCCGGCAAATAGTTCCGAATGGTTTCCTTCTCAGCGTCAGTAAAGAAGCCAGGGCTTTCCTCCATCAATGCATAGATGAGCGCTTGGAATCCTTTGGACTGCATGATCAAGGACTCAGGGGGATTCATCATTTGGAATTTCCCGGCCTTGTAGCCTTCCATGAGGAGCTCGCCTAGAGACGAACCGTCCTGGTCCGCGGTCTCTTCGATGAGGATTTCCATGGGATGCATGCGGTAGAGGAAGGAGACGGTGCGGCCATCAGGAAGCGAAAGGCTGCCGTCTTCCATGACTGCCAAATTGTAAAAGGATTCAAAGACGATGGCGTCCCGCAGGGAGGGATCCACCGCGTCCTTCATGGCGTTCATGAGGAAATTCGTAGTGCCCAGGTCTTCGGTATAGTCATCAAAGCAGCTAAAGAGCACCGGGTGCGCGAGAAGCTCTTCGCGGCTTTTATTTCCGACAGAGCGAATGAAAATATCCTTCATCCAGCTTCGCAGCTTATCCCATTCGTAAGCGTTCGGATCTTCTTTGAAGAAATATTTCGCCGCCACCCCATTGGCATAGTAGGCTTCGATTTCGGCGCAAGGGGTGTCCGCATTGATTTCCACCATCTGCAGGCGGCCGGTCTTGGCGTCCACTACATAGTCAAAGCGGGAAATCCAAGTAGGGAGGTCCTTCATCACATTGCCCAATCGGAGATACCGGCGCATCTTCTCAGGAATTTCCATTTCCTCAAAAAAATCATCGCCGCACTCTTGGAAGCGCTTCGCCGCTTTGGCAAAAATCCGAAAGAGCGCGCTGCTCACTTCGCGAAGCTTCTCCGCCTGCTTGCGCTCGATGACGAGAGGCAGATGGGTCGGGTAGCGGTAGGGATAGCCGGGATACTCCACGTAGGGAAATATATTTCGATCCAGCTCGTCCATGTAGGTCTTTTCCATCAGGACGCACCTCCGCTTCTCACGCCGGCAGAGCCAAAGCCGGTCTTGCCTCCGGCAGGCGCGGTGACAGTGGATTTATTGGAGGACGTGCTCCCCTGCTGCACCGTGGATTTGTTTGTAGTGGCTGTATTCGCTGCGTTTCCTGTCTGCTGGGTCTGGGTGTAGGCGGGCTTGTTGTTATTCAGCACATTACCGGTGGCCCGGTCGTAGGTGCCGCGGTAACCGCCCATGCCGTGGAAGAGGAAATAGCTCATCATCATCATGGGAAGCAGCGAGGACATGCCGGAGACGTAATTCAGATTGTCATTCTCGTCGCGGCGGAATGTCACTTCGTCACCATTCTCATACTTCGCCGTCTCTGTGCCGTCCTCATTCTTCACCAGCTGATACTTGCGGCCATTCTCATCGGTCAAAGTGTCGCCTTTCGGCGCTTCCTGCCCGCAGCCCGCCATCATAAGCGGCGCCGACACGGCCGTGAAAGCGGCCAGGATCAGGGCAGTCTTATTGCTGATATGGATCATAGGGGGTTCCTTTCTTTTCTTAGAAATATGGTTTCGTGGGTTTGGCTTTATTATAACATGGAAAGGAACCAAGGGATAAGGGATAAGGACGCACTTGGCTACTTGCCCATTCATGCCGAAACCTCTATCGATTAAGTAATCGGTAGTCGGTGGTCGGTAGTCGGTTCGCACTTGGCGGCTTGCCCATTCATGCCGCGACCGCTATCAATTAAGTAATCAGTGGTCGGTGGTCAGTAGTCGGTTCGCGATTGACATCGGTTCACAAATACAGGTAATACCGATGTGTGTATGACGTCAAATGCGGCCTAACTACCGACTACTAAACCTCCAGGAAAATGCTGATCTATCTTTGCAATTCCAATCAAAAATCCCACCCGCTAAAAGAGGTGGGATTTCTAATTTCTAATTTCTAATCACTGACACGGTACCGTCGGCGGCGATGGCGCGGCAGCAGTCGGTGTAGACCTCGATGACTTCGTAGAATCCGCTGTAGGCAAGACCTCTGGCTTTTTCCAAGTCGCCGGGGAGCGCCTGGCCTCGTTCGTAATGGCAGATGATATTTCCCAGGACGTCCACGGTATGCACTTCATAGGAGCCGCCCAGATAGCACTTGGCCACAAAGCCCTGGAGGATGGAGAGGATGGGAAGCTCCACCTCCGGGTATTCTTTTTGCAGGATGTCTACCAAGTCTTGTACCTGTTGCTTCATGTTCACGTGACCGCCGGCATCCAATTGGTGAATTTTCTCCAAGTACGCCCGGGAGCGCGGCTTGCGCAGGAGTCGGTCGATGAGGAGTGTGTCATGCACCTTGGTCTTGGAGCGGCTGGTTTCGCGAAGAGAGAGCCGGCTATTTTCTTGGGATTCCGTCTTGGCGATGGGTCTTAGAATGGGTCTTGGCATGGGCTTTCCTCCTTATACCAGCACTTTTCTTGTTCGTGGACCGGCGTTCATGCGGACCTTTTCTCCGCCGATGGGCTTGCCGGAGGCGGGGACAGCTCTTTCGCGGCCCCAGCCGCGGATGGCTTCGATTCGTTCCGGGCTGGTTTGCGACAGAGGAATCACATTATTGAAGGCGGCCAGGATATTTCCCTCGCTCAATACAAATTGATCATTGGCGATAGTCCGGTAGGCAAGGTCGCGAACGGTGGATTCCAGGTCGGCACCGGTGAAGCCGTCAGAAATTTCTACGATCTGATCCGCCAGGGGGCCTTCGAAGCGGACGCCTAAGTATTTCTTCATGTAGAGGGAAATAATATCTCTACGCTCTTCGGCGGTGGGTAGATCCACGAAGAAGATTTCATCAAAGCGCCCGCGGCGCAGAAGCTCCGATGGTAGGATGGAAACATCATTGGCGGTGGCCACTACGAAGACCTGCTTTTTGCATTCCTGCAGCCAAAAGAGGAATTGTCCCACCATGCGGGTGGAGACGCCGCCATCATTGGAGGAGCCGGCGCCGGAGAGGCCTTTTTCTATTTCATCGATCCACAGGATGCAGGGCGATACATTTTCAGCCATGGTGAGGGCATCCTTCAGCTGCTGCTCGGACTGGCCCACGTAGCTTCCCTGTACGGTGGCGAAGTCGAGGCGATAGAGCGGAAGGTGCCACAGGGCGGAAATAGATTTCGCTGACAGGGATTTGCCGCAGCCGGGCACGCCGACCAAAAGGATCCCCCGAGGCCACTGGATGCCTTTGTCTTTCAAAATTTTTCGTTTCTCCGGACGGAGTAGTTCCTTCTTTTCATGCAGCCATTGCTGCAGGCCCGCAAGGCCTCCCACATGGGCGGCGCTTTCATCTACGTCGATTTTTTCCAGCCCGGAAATATCAGAGAAGAGTCGATCCTTGGCAGAGCGCACCTCGTCCATGTCCGATTTCTTGATGGACCGATTGGCGATGAGAGCCGCCATTACGTTTTCCGCTTCGATGGCAGTAACGCCAGAGAGGATGGATGCGGCTTCGCGGATATCCGCTTCGTCCCACTCGATAGAAATTTCGCTGCGATAGCTGTCGATGTATTTCTGAATCATGTCAAACATTTCCGCTTCGTCAGGCAGGTCGACTTGCAGCACCATGCCCTGACGCTGCAGCTGGTTCCACACGCTGCCATTGGTGAGGACGATGATGACGCCGCCGGTCTCATTGGCTAGGCTGACCAAGTCGAGCAGCTGGCGGCTGTTATCATTTTCCGTGGAAATATCCGGCACTTCAGTCATAACAAGAGTCAGATTGCTGCGCCGCTTCATCTGCTCGGTCATGTAGTCGATGGCGCCATAGACCGATTTGTCGTCATTCAGCACCTTGTCACTGACCAAGTCATAGACGCCTTTGGAAAGGGTGTGCACCCAGAAGGACATGGACACTGACTCAGCAGCGCTTTTTAAAATATCCAGCGTACGAGAGCGCTCGATGGTGTGAATGGCGATAAAGGGGATCCGCGCCAGGGAATACCGGGCCAGCAGCTGTTCACATTCTTTTCTATGGCTCATAGGATTTACCTCTTGATGAATGAATTCACTTTTGTGCTGCGCAGCAGGCTTCGCTGCCGGCCGCTGCGATCACTTTTGGCGGAATCCTCCAAGGACGATTGGATGCGGTCCGCGGTTTCGTAGACAGAGGAGCGGTAGGTCTCCCGGATTTCAGCAGGCAGCGCCGGCAGGTCCGCCACCTCAGCCAGAAAGGATAGCTCCTTTCGAAGCGCCAGGAGGAGGCGGAGGATGTCGTTTTCACTATGCACGCGGCTCATGCCCTTTTGAAATGTATCAATAGACCGGTTGATCCGATCCTCCAGCACATGGCCAAATTTCTCGGTGAACCGCTCGGCCACACCGGACTGCCAGGCGATGGTTCCCGCCTTCATGGCAGATAGTACGACCTCGTCGTCCTCTCCGGCAGCCAGTTCCGCAAGGAGCTTGCTCCAGGCCGCATAGGTGGAAGGGATCTCTCTCATGCTTTTTTCCTCCGCACCAGTGCATGCGGCGGCTCTATATCCCAATCCGGCAGGCCCTTGGCCAGAGCTGCGCCCAAGAGATCTATTCCTTCCTCTTCCGGCTTCTCTTCTACCGCAGCAAAGGCAGCTTCCGAGGACGCTTCTATTTCTTCTCCCGTGCTACTCTCTGCGATCCCCGGGAATGCTGCTCCGTTCTCTTTAGAGAACGCGGGGAATGCGATTTCTGTTTCTATGGTATCCATCATGGCCTCCTTAGATTGCAATATGGCGGTTGTCGCCGGCCAACTTTTTCACGTACTGATCCGGCTCAAGCTCTGACAGGAAGGTGGTGACTTCGCTGCTCTTTTGATCCTTTTGCTCAAAATCACTGCGGAAATCCACCACTTCTGCCAATAGGGCGCGGATGATTTCCGATCCTTTTTCCCGCTTCTCGGCGAATTGCTTCTTTACATTTTCCCTCGCGGTTTTCATGAGACTTACAGTACCCGAATGCTTCATGTACAGGAGAATCCCCGCCACGATGGCGATGCCGCCAAGGAAATAGCTGTCGTCAAAGCAGAGCCCCACCCCCAGAAGGCCGATCACCAGGCCTGCCTTGTCGCTGATCTTATCGAAAGGACTGAGCTCGAGCTTAGCCAGCGCATCAGCCTCCTCTTTATCCACCAGCGCAGAGAAGCGGCCCAGGATGGCCTCCTCGTCGCTGCCATCTACCGTCTTGTCATTAAAGGTATCCACATTGATTTCGATTTCATGAGGTACCTTCGCCCTGTTCTCTGCGGTGATGTCATTGTAGGCTTCCAAAATCCAATCCTTCGACAAAGCGATGGAAAATTTTTGCGTAGCGGCGCTGGAATGAGATACATCCGGGCTCATGGCCGCATCGGTCAAAAGCTGGGTAAAATCCTTGTGGGTCTCGAAGGCTTTATCCGCCACCTCCATCTGCTTCTTCGCCAAAGCTTCATTGCCATGGGCATCCACCACCAACTGCTCAAACTTTTCCCTTTTGCGATCGGGGATTTCTGCCTCGTCGAAAGAGGTGATCAGCGATTCCAGGATATCATCGAGCTGCTCTTTGAGGGACCCGGCAGCGGATTTCTTCTCAAAGATGCCCTGAAAATAATTGGATATGGTGCCATGCAGCTCCGCGCCGGCCATCACATCTGTCAGCGCCGGATAGGTATGGCTATAGGTTTTGAGATAGGTGTATGAGGAGCTGTCCGTGCTCTTTCTCTTCAGCAAGATCGCATCTGCCCACTGCTTCTTCTGATTTTCCAAAAATCCCGGCTTCTCGGACAGATGGTCCATCCATTTGTTGATTCGCTTCGCAATGAGGCCTTCGGCGTCTCCACCAAAGAGACCGGAGGCATAGGCATCCAGGACGATCATGGCCTTTCGGTCCAGGTTTTCCTCATTCTGCCCGGCCAGGTATCGGTCCAGCCACTTGAGAGAGGCAGATTTCCTGTCTGCTCTCCGGCAAACCAAAGCCCAAAAGAGAGATGTCTTTTCGTCATCCCGCTTTAGCGCTTCCTTGAGCGCCTGCTCTGCCAGATCTCGCTTGTCATTGATCCACGCCGCCAAAGCGACCAGACAGGGCGCCAGCCAATAGCCGGGAGTAGAAAGCATGAGCTCCTCCGATGCAAATGTGATTGTGTCCTTCCGCACCAGCCCCAAGTCTGTCGCCTGCAGGATCCCCAGCGTGGTACGACGAATCTGATCATGATGACCAAATTTCTTTTCGATGTCCTGGCGGATCTGCACCAGACGTGTCTCCGCTCGGTTCAGTCGATTCGCTAACCCCTGGACTTCCACATAATCGCGAAACACTTGGGCCAGCTGATTCAGCCGGTCTGCTGTGATCATCACATTCTCATTGACCGTATTGACATTTCCGTTTAAGCTCTGCACCTGCGCATGGATGTTGCTGAGATTATTGTAAATGCCGTTCAAATCGGCCAGTGTAACCACTCTGTTATTGGCCATAGCTATCTCCCCCTCTATGGATCATTCTAATACACAGATAACCAAAGGAATGACTGATTCCAATCCGCATTTCTCTTATTATATCAAAAATTTACATTTTCTTGCAGATAATTTTCTTTGTCAGTAATCATTGATCCGCGGTCGGGACGCGTTGGGCACTGATCAGTCAAGTAGACGGAATCGGGTTACCCCGTCCGCCCCTCACGGAACCGTACGTGCGGTTTTCCCGCATACGGCTCTTCAAGTGGTCTTTACAGCTCTTTCGAGCCTAGTCCTATGCGCCCGTTTTGCCATCCAGCACGCTGACCTCTAGGGAAGCGCTGATTAAATCGTTTTCAAAAATCATTCTTGAATTTTTATTCAG
>CAVEMF010000091.1:0-7173 GCA_963616715.1 Ruminococcus bromii
AAAGCGGTGGGCTTCGCCCTTCTTCCGCGCCTGCGGCTCGGCCAACCCCCGCCCTTCGGGCCCTCCCCCTTCCAGAGGAAGGGGGTAAAGCGGTGGGCTTCGCCCTTATATATGCGCCGCTTTTTATTTGATGCGGCGCACCACCCCTTGACCCATGCCCCCTGACCCTTGCCCCCATTTATTTAATTTTCATAATCACAATAAAGTGTCATAGAGATGGGAAAAGTGGCTCTGGCTGCCTTTCCCTTTTCTCACAGGGAGATACGGAGAATCATGATCCCATTATTTGATAAAGGAGTCGTTATGGACGGCAGTATGCGGCAGCAGCATATGTGGAAGCGGGAATATTTCGGGAAGGGCCTCTCGACGCTTTGCGGCGGCTTCTTGGTGCTGCTCACCATCGCGATCGGCGCCTTTCTTTTGGCGAAGGGCATGCTTTCATTCACGGAGTTCCATCACTCCATCGGTGAATTTTTATTTTCCTCTGCTTGGAAGCCAAGTGACACGGAGGAAGGTGGCGGGCAGATCGGCGCGGCCATTTACATCTGGGGCTCCATCCTCACTTGCAGCGTGGCGCTCTTGATCGCGGTGCCATTCAGCTTGTCCACGGCCATCTTCATGACTCAGATTTCTCCGAAAATCGGCGAGAAGCTGATTCGTCCGGCGGTAGAAATCTTTGTCGGCATTCCGTCCGTCGTCTATGGCTGGGTGGGTCTGGTGGTCCTGGTGCCGCTGATCCAGAAGGTCTTCGACCGGTCTCATGGCCAGTCGGTCTTGGCGGCGGCGGTGGTGCTCTCGGTCATGATTTACCCCACCATCACCTCTGTCTCTGCTGACGCCATCCGTAGCGTGAATAAGAAATACATCGAAGGCGCGTATGGCCTGGGTTCTACGCGTTGGCAGATGATTTACAAGGTGCTGCTCCCGGCAGCCACTTCCGGCATCCTGACGGCCATCGTGCTGGGGCTGGCGCGGGCTTTCGGCGAAGCGCTGGCGGTTTCTATGGTCATCGGCAAGATGCGCGCGTTCCCGGGAACTCTCTTGGACCCGACGAATAACCTGACGTCCGCCATCGCTTCTGATATGGGCGGCGCCATGGACGGCGGCGAATTCAATGCAGCGCTCTGGTCTATGGCACTCTTGCTTTTCATTGTTTCCTTGCTCTTTATCCTGGTGATCCATATGATCGCGGCTAGAAAGGAGAAAATCGCATGAATGAGCATCACTCCCTTTCGGCTGAGGAGCTGCGCACTGTGAGCGGCTCTTTGAAACGGGCGCACCTGTCCAACAATATCGCCACGGCGGTCTTCTATGTGGTGTCCGGTGCTTTCGTTCTTCTCTTGATTGCCTTCACCATGTATGTCATCTGGGGCGGCATCCGCGCGTTCAAGCCGGAAATCTTCGCCTTCGATGCCAATGGCATCGGCAATCAGTTTTTCAATACAGTGTACTTGGTTTTCCTTTCCCTTTTGATTTCTGTGCCCATCGGCATTTTCGCCGGCGTCTACATGGCGGAGTACGCTCCCGAGGGCCGCGTCATCTCTGGCCTTCGCATCGCCATCGAGACATTGTCTTCGCTTCCGTCCATCGTAGTCGGCCTCTTCGGCTACCTGGTCTTCATCATCATGGTGGGCTCTCAGTGGAATCTTTTCGCCGGCGCTCTTGCGGTCTCGGTGCTATCGCTCCCACTCATCACTGCTACCACTTACGATGCGCTGAAGGCTCTCCCTCACGGTTTCAAGGAAGGCAGCCTGGCTCTGGGGGCTACGCACTTTGAAACCATCTGGAAGGTCATGCTTCCGGCGGCCATCGGCCCCATTGTGACGGGCATCATCCTGGCAGCCGGCCGCGGCTTCGGCGAAGCGGCAGCGCTCCTCTATACCGCCGGCATGAGCACCGACATCAGCTGGCAGGTGTGGGATATTTCCTCCCCGGTATGCCCCTTGAATCCATTCCGCCCCGGCGAGACTTTGTCCCTCCAGGTATGGGCAGCCCGCACGGAAGGCGTCGGCGGCTCGGCCCAGGACGTGGCGGCGGCGGCATCTGCGGTCCTCATGATCATGGTGCTGACCTTTAGCATCGGCGCCCGGCTGGTGAGCCATTATATTTCTAAGAGAACAGAAGGAGAACAGGCATAATGTACTATAACGATAATTCCCTGGCCGCTGCGAGCCCTGCGTCGGCACCGGCCATCTCGGTCTATAACAATATCAGCTTCGATTGCAAGAATGTGGATCTCTACTACGGCGCGTTCCAGGCGCTGAAGAAAATCAATCTGCGCATCGAGAAGAATCAGATCACTGCCCTCATCGGACCATCGGGCTGCGGGAAATCCACCTTCCTGCGTTCCTTGAATCGCATGAATGATCTCATTTCCGGCTGCCGCGTGGAAGGGGAAATCCTCCTATCCGGCGTGGATGCGTACAAGGAAATCGACCCCATCGTCCTGCGTCGCCACGTGGGCATGGTCTTCCAGCAGCCAAATCCATTTCCCAAGAGCGTCTATGACAATGTAGCCTACGGCCCGCGCTTGAAGGGCATCACCAAGAAGCAGGATCTGGATGAAATCGTAGAAAACAGTTTGCGCCAGGCAGCTATCTGGGACGAATTGAAGGACCGCCTTCATAAGTCCGCCTTGGGCCTCTCCGGCGGCCAGCAGCAGCGTCTTTGCATTGCCCGCGCTCTCGCCGTAGAGCCGGAGGTGCTCCTCATGGACGAAGCCACCTCGGCCCTCGACCCGATCTCCACCGCCCACATCGAAGAGCTGGCAGTGAAGCTTAAGGAACGCTACACCGTCATCATGGTCACCCATAATATGCAGCAGGCCCAGCGCATCGCGGACAAGACCGCCTTCTTCTACCTGGGCGAAATGGTGGAGTACGGCGACACCAAGCAGATCTTCGAAGCGCCGAAGAAGGAGAGGACAGTGCGGTATATCTCGGGGAATTTCGGCTGAGGGGGCTAGCGGTACTGATGCCAGTGCGAACATGTCGTTGTAGCTTCTAGCAGCTAGAAGCTACAGCGATATGTTCGCACTGGCGGTAGCCGCAATAACCTTCTGCGCGCTTGCTTTCCTATGGTAAAATAAAATAAAGTTAAAAAAGACCGGCGGGTGTCATTGGGACCTCTGCCGGCTTTTGGGTATAGGATACAATTTATTTCCTTAGAGGTGACATATATGCCATTGATTTATTGCGTAGAAGATGATGAAAGTATTCGCGAGCTGGTGAGCTATGCGCTCCGCGGGCAGGGGTACAAGGTGGAAGGATTCGGCGATGCCCAGTCCTTCTATGAAGCCCTTTCGAAAAATATTCCCGACCTGGTGCTTTTGGACATCATGCTGCCCGGGGAGGATGGGCTCACGATTTTGAAAAAGCTCCGGGCCGCCAGTGCTACGGCAGCGCTCCCCATCATCATGAGCACTGCTAAGACCAGCGAATTTGATATCGTGAAGGGCCTTGACTGCGGGGCGGACGACTATGTGACGAAGCCTTTCGGCATCATGGAGCTTCTCTCCCGCATCCGTTCGGTGCTTCGCCGCACGAAGAAGGCGGAAGAGCCGCCGAAGAATCTCCTCGTCTATGAGGAAATCACAGTGGACCAGAAGCAGCACACTGTCACTACCGAAGGGAAGGATGTGCAGCTGACGCTGAAGGAATTTGATCTCCTATGCTATTTGATTTTGAACAAGGGCATCGTCCTCTCCCGCGACCAGATCATGCAGGCGGTGTGGGATTCGCCTTTTGGAATGGAGAGCCGCACCATCGATATGCACATCATGAGCCTTCGCCAGAAACTGGGCAAGGCCGGCGCCCTCATCCGCACCGTCCGCGGAGTAGGGTATAGGCTGGGAGATAGGAAGGGGTAAAGAGAAGAACCGTTTCGACATCGATTGCGGATAAAGGGGTACAGGTTCAAGGGGCGGGGGATCAGGGGCAAGGGGAGGTGCGGCGCACAAGTTAAGAAGCGCCGCAAGTTTGAAAAGTCAGCGCGAGTACCTGCTTCCCCACTACCGTTATCCGTATAACCGTTCACCGCGCATGTTCCGGATAGCGGGAACTAGAGCAATAAACTGTTACAGCGAAGCAGGGTGATGCACCATTTCCCGCTATCGTTAAAGGGGCCGGTTTACGGTTATACGGTAAACGGTTCACGGTAGTGGGGAAGCAGCTAAACGCGTTTGCTTATTTCAAAACTCGCGGCGCTTTCTGATTTGTGCGCCGCACCTCCCCTTGACCCCTGCCCCCTGAACCCCGAACCCTTTTATGCACAATAGCTTTTGCAACGAATTGCTAGAGGATTTCCCATAGGAGAAACATATGCGAGGAAGGATTTATCAAAGCTTACTATTTATGGGCATCGCTGCGGTGGTGCTGACTTTTATTTTGTCGGGCATCCTGTACTACCAGGGCATGCAGGAGCAGCTGAGCCATGAGCTGGGGCATGTGACTACCAATATGTCCGGTGCTATTTCCAAAGAGCGCAAGGAGGATAGCATCGATTATCTCCAGTGGGCTTTTGCAAAAAATGAAAAGGACATCCATATCGTTTGGCTCGATACAGATGGTAGCGTCATCTATGACAGTGATAACAAAGATGAAAATTATGCCGCTAGCGGCGAGGTGAAGCAGGCTTTCGCGGAAGGGATGGGCCACGAGGTCCACAAGGACTCCTTCGACAAGCCGAAGAGTTACTACGCCGTCAAGGCGGACGATGGCACGGTGCTGCGTCTCTCTTCTCGTCGCATGGTGAATTACCGCGGCTACTCGGCGTATCTGCCGGAAATCCTCGTATTTCTCTTAGTCTTCACGGTAGGGTGCCTGGCTGCTGCGGAAAGGGAGACGGAAAAAATCCTGAAGCCCTTCCATCTCATCGGCGAATTGGTGCAGCGCATCATGAATGGCGAGAAGGTGACCGAGGTGCCGACGGAGTACAAGGAGCTGCAGCCTTTGATCCGCAAGGTGGAGGAGCAGCATGACGCCATCGAGAATTATCTGGAAGACATCGAGGAGGAAAGAAATACGATCCGCATCGTGGTGGACACCATCACCGACGGCATCATCCTTCTGAATGCTCACAAGGAAATCATCGATTACAACAAGACCGTAGAGGACACCTTCCATCCCAATGAAGACAAGCGCTATCGCCGTGTGGCAAGCCTCTATCACGACGAGGACTGGCTCCGCGTCATCGGCAAGGCCTACCGCACCGAAGGGAAACAGGAATACACCATGACCCTCTTCGGGAAACCCTTCCGCCTGGTTATGAATAAAATTGAGCTCTCCGACGGCGAGACCGGTCTTCTCATCGTGCTCCGCGATATGACGGCCGCCTACATGGCAGAGAAAATGCGCCGCGAATTCTCGGCGAATGTGTCCCACGAGCTGAAGACGCCGCTCACATCCATCAGCGGTTTTGCGGAAATGATCGCCAATGGCATGTACCAGAAGCCGGAGGATGTGCGCCTCTTCGGCAGCCGCATCGTGAATGAATCCCAGCGGATGCTCACCTTGATCGATACCATCATGCATCTCTCCAAGGTAGAGGAAACGGAAACCACCATCACATGGAAAACGATTTCCGTGGATAGCCTGGTGCGTTACGCCGCCGACCTGATCCAGCCCCAGGCCAATGCCAAGGGCGTCACTCTCCATGTGGATGCCGACGCTCTTTATACCTATGGCAATGGCGCGCTGCTCTCGGAGCTCATCATGAATCTCTTGGACAACGCGGTGAAATACAACAACGAAGGCGGCCACGTCTCTGCGCGTTTAGCGCCTAGCGGCGAGGACAAGATGATCCTCACCATTTCCGATACCGGCATCGGCATCCCGAAGGACAAGCAAGGCCGCGTCTTCGAGCGTTTCTACCGCGCTGACGAAAGCCGCAACAAATCCACCGGCGGCAGCGGACTGGGCCTTGCCATCTGCAAGCACATCGTAGAGAAGCACAAAGGCGAGCTCTCCATCGAAAGCGTGGAAGGCGAAGGCACCACGGTCACCGTCATTCTTCCAAGAATGAGTGAAGCCGATGTGAACCGCGAGCAAGCTGAAGCCCTGACGGCACAGAAAGAAGCTGCCGACGCCGAGTCCGGTCGCCTGGCCGCAGAAGAAGCGGAAGCCGACCGCCAGGAAGAAATCCGAGAAATCGAAGCCGCCTCGGCAGGAAAGATCGTGAAATCTCACCATCGCAAAGACAAGAAGGTGAAGAAAGACAAGGACAAAGACAAAAAGGCCAAGAAGAAATCGGACAAACCGGAGAAAGCGGAAAAGGCAGAGAAGCAGGAGAAGACAGAGAAAGCGGATAAGGCAGAAAAGTCCGAGAAGGAAGAGAAGAAAAAGAAATAAGAAAAGCGACTGGGAAGCGTAAAATCTTTCCAGTCGCTTTTGTGTTTAGTGATCAGTGATCAGTGATCAGGGCGCATTTGGCTGCTTTACCGATCACAACAAGTCTCTAGTTAGAGCATCTCTTTGTATGCACTAGCGGTAGTCGCGTCCTGATCACTGACCCCTGACCCCTGATCACTAAATCTCTATTTCTTCTCCGCCACAAACTTCCCTTCCTTGCTATCATAGGAGAGACTATACGTGGTGTCGCCGGCGTGGAAGAGGATGGATTTCTTTTCTACGTCGAAGGAGCAGGTGCCGGAGTCGTAGTGTAAGGATTTCCCGGAGAATACCTCTTTGAACTGGCCTTTCTTGTAGGAAACCACATAGGCGCCATTTACGTCGCCGGTGTCGATGAGGTAGAAGCGCAGGCCATTGCTATCATTTACGAAGGGCATGATGGTGAGGGTGGCGTCGCGGTAGCCCGAGTCTTCATAGATGTGCATTGGTACCGCTTCGAAAATGAGCGTGCTTTCCGACGCTTTGGTAGTGAATGTGAGATCCACTGCAGCATCCTTGTGGAAGCACAGGTTGGCATCGAGCTTCTGGTCCGATGTCAAAGACAAGTGGAATGCCGCCTGGGCGCCATTGGTGGGGATCACTTCATTGCCACTCACCACTGTGTCTGTGACGGCCAAAGTGGTGACCTCCCCGGTGACCCAGTTGGCAGACGCAGAGAAGCCGGTGGCCAAAGCCAGGGCCAAGGCAGCGGATGCGATCATTTTTTTCATAAGAAAACCTCCTTTGTAAGGAAATACAAACTCTCTTCTATGGCCTTATTATAAAG
>CAVEMF010000092.1:0-7126 GCA_963616715.1 Ruminococcus bromii
TGAATAAAAATTCTTATGATTTTTGAATCTTCGATTTAATCAGCGGTTCCCTAGTCAGTAAGCATGCCGACCGCTATCGCTAATAGATCCTTAGCTTCGCCCAGGATGACGGGCGAGTGGAGCCATAGCATAATAAAAGAGCCCGACGCCGAAGCGCCGAGCTCTTTTTATGTCTTATTTGAATTTGTCTATAATCTTATCCAGCCAAGAGCTTTTGCCTTTGTACTGGGCGCAGTCTTCGCCCATCTGGTGAGCGTAGCCCAGGAGGGCTTCTTTCTGCTCTTCTTTGAGTTTCTTCGGTACCACCACGCGGACTTCCACGTAGAGATTGCCTTTTCTGGTGGACTGGATGTGAGGCATGCCTTCGCCCATGATGCGGAAGCGGGTGCCGCTCTGGGTGCCGGCGGGGATTTTGAGTTCTACTTCTTTGTCCAAGGTCTTCACCTTGATGGTGCTGCCCAAAGCCGCCGTCGGGAAGGAGATGTCGACGGCTCTATAGAGGTCGTCGCCGTCTCTTTCGAAGTCGGGATCCGATTTCACGTAGATGTATACGTAGAGATCCCCCTTCGGGCCGCCGCGCTTGCCGGGCTCGCCTTCACCGGATACGCGCATGCGGACACCGGTATCGGCGCCGGCGGGGATATTCACTTCGATGGTCTTCTTCACGCGAGTGGTGCCGCTTCCGTGGCAGTGGGAGCATTTATTTTTAATGATCTTGCCGCTGCCTTGGCAGTGCTGACAGGTGATGATATTCACCATCTGGCCAAAGGGGCCATTTCTTACGACTCGCTGCTGGCCGGTGCCATGGCAGTCCGGGCAGGTCTCTACCGAGGAGCCGGGCTCGGCGCCGCTGCCGTGGCAGTGGTCACAGGTGTCATTTTTGGTGACATTGAATTTCTTCCGCACGCCGGTAGCTGCTTCGCGGAGCGTGATTTCCATATCATAGCGAAGATCCGCGCCCTGCTGGGGGCCATTGCTCTGGCGGCGGCTGCCGCCGGTGAACATGTCGAAAATGTCTCCCATGTCAAAGCCACCGAAACCACCTTGACCGCCAAAGCCACCAAATCCACCGAAACCGCCCTGTCCGCCAAAGCCGGCGCCGCCGGTGGAGGTAAAGGCTTCATGGCCCATCTGGTCGTACTGGGCTCTCTTGTCCGCATCGGACAGGACGTGGTAGGCTTCATTGACTTCCTTGAACTTTTCTTCCGCCGCTTTGGGGTTGTCTTTGTTCAGGTCCGGATGGTATTTGCGGGCAAGTCTTCGATAGGCTTTCTTGATGTCGTCGTCTGTGGCGCTTTTTTCTACGCCCAAGACGTCATAGTAATCCTTGCTATCTGCCATATGATCCTCTATATTTCTTGAAATATACAGAAAGGCTCAGAAAGCCCCAAGGTCCGTAATGAACCTGTGGAACCTTCTGAACCCTTGTATTTCACAAACCTATTCGAAATTATTTCTTGTCGTCATCTACGACTTTGTAATCCGCATCGACTACATTGTCATCGGCTTTCTTAGCGCCGGCCTGTGGACCCTGCTGCGGTCCCTGCTGGGCACCGGCAGCCTGCTGAGCGGCCTGGGCCTGCTGGTAGAGTTTTTCAGTCAGTTCGTGAAGCGGCTTGGTCAGTGCTTCTGCGTCTTTCTTAATCTTCTCTACGTCGTCGCCTTTGAGGCTTTCTTTCAGGGTAGCGATAGCGTCATTGACTTCTTTCACCTTGCCGGCATCGGCTTTATCGCCCAGTTCTTTGATGGTCTTTTCAGCCTGGTAAATCAGCGCTTCGGCATTGTTCTTGGCTTCGATGCCTTCTTTGCGCTTCTTATCTTCTTCTTCATGAGCCTTAGCGTCATCCTGCATCTTCTGGATTTCTTCATCGGAAAGGCCGGTGGAAGAGGTGATGTCGATCTTCTGTTCCTTGCCGGTGCCGAGGTCCTTTGCGGAAACATGAACAATACCGTTGGCATCGATGTCGAAGGTGACCTGGATCTGCGGTACGCCCCGTGGAGCCGGCGGGATGTCGGAAAGTTCGAAGCGGCCGAGGGTCTTGTTGTCAGAAGCCATGGGGCGTTCGCCCTGGAGGACATGGATGTCTACAGATGGCTGGTTATCCGCAGCTGTGGAGAATACCTGGGACTTGGAGGTCGGGATGGTGGTATTTCTCTTGATCATGGTGGTGAATACGCCGCCTAAGGTCTCGATGCCCAGAGAAAGCGGGGTCACGTCGAGGAGAAGGACGTCTTTTACTTCGCCTTTGAGGACGCCAGCCTGGATAGCTGCGCCTACGGCTACGGATTCATCCGGATTTACGCCCTTGGACGGTTCTTTGCCGAATTTATTTTTAATGAGGGTCTGTACAGCCGGGATACGGGAGGAGCCGCCGACCAGGAGGACTTTGTCGATGTCGGAAATAGAAACGCCGGCATCTTTCATAGCCAGATCGATCGGTTCTACGGTAGCCTGTACCAGGTCTTCGGTGATTCTGTCGAATTCCGCACGAGTGAGGGTAGCATCGAAATGTACCGGCATGCCATCGGTGTCCATGGTGATGAATGGCAGGTTGATATCAGTGGACATGACAGAGGAGAGCTCGATCTTTGCCTTTTCCCCGGCTTCTTTCAGACGCTGGTTGGTCATCGGGTCTCTCTTCAGTTCGAAACCATTCTGTGCTTTGAATTTGTCAGCGATCCAGTCCATCACGCGGGCATCGAAGTCGTCGCCGCCCAGGTGGCCATTGCCGTTGGAAGCTTCTACTTCGAATACGCCATCAGCCAGATTCAGGATGGAAACGTCGAATGTGCCGCCGCCCAGATCGTATACCAGGAAGCGGTGTTCGCTGCCGTCTTTAATCTTGTCGAGGCCATATGCCAGGGAGGACGCGGTCGGTTCGTTGATGATACGGAGGACATTCAGGCCCGCGATCTTGCCTGCATCTTTGGTAGCCTGGCGCTGTGCGTCGGTAAAATAAGCCGGGCAGGTGATGACAGCGTCGGTGACTTTTTCACCCAGGTATGCTTCTGCGTCTACTTTCAGTTTCTGCAGGATCATAGCGGAAATTTCCTGTGGGGTGTAGGATTTGTCATCAATGGTGACTTTGTAGTCGCTACCCATGTGTCTCTTGATGGAAACGATGGTGCGGTGCGGGTTGGAAACAGCCTGGCGCTTTGCCAGCTGGCCTACCAGTCTTTCACCGGTCTTAGAGAAGCCGACAACGGAAGGAGTCAGACGAGAGCCTTCGGCGTTCGGGATAACGACGGGTTCGCCGCCTTCCATGACAGCGACAACAGAGTTTGTAGTACCTAAATCAATACCAATTACTTTAGACATTTGAAATGCTTCCTTTCTATTTGTAAACTTGAAATGAAATGCAATGTTATAGGAGCCAATCCTTTTAAAGGAAATAAGCTTGAAGCCTCTATGTTACTCCTGCCTTACGTGAGTAGACCCTTGGAGAAGGGGCTACGGATTAAGGCTAGTTTAACATGAATCATTCTACCTGCTGGTATTTAAAATGCTTAGCTTACAGCATTACTTCCAATAGAAGAGGGTAAAATTAGAAATTAGCCATTCTGCACGACTTGGACTTTTGCCGGGCGGAGGACGGTGTCTTTATAGAGATAGCCTTTCTGGAAAACCAGGGCGATGGTCTCATCTTCTTTGCCTTCCGCCGGAGCCATCATGACAGCTTCGTGGAAATGGGGATCAAATACAGCTCCCTCGGCTTCGATTTCTTTGACGCCGAAGTCTTCTAAGATCTTTGCCAGCTGTTTCCGCAAAAGTTCAAAGCCCTGCAGATACGCTGCGCCGCCTTCATCCTTCTTCATATGTTTCATGGCAAGCTCGAAGTTGTCGAGTACCGGGAGGAAGGCCTTCAAGGTCGCTGCGGTGTGGGTATCCGCTGCTTTCGCCTCGCTTTCGCGGGTGCGGCGGCGGAAATTATCGAAGTCAGCCTGCAAGCGTACATACTGCGCCATGCAGGTGGCCAGCTTCGACTCGGCTGCTTCGGCTTTGTTCTTGGCCTCATTGGCCGCTTTCAAAGCTTCGGTAGCTTCTTTGGTGAGCTTTTCCACTTCTGTTTCTTCGGTGGGCTTTTCGAGGTTCAGTTCTTCTACTTTTTCTTCAGGCGTATCGACTTTCTTTTCTTCTTCGTTCATTGGCAAGCCTCCTACGTATCTTTTAATAATGTATCTAATCTTTGCTGCATGAATCGCATCATACCGATGATTCTGCTATACTGCATGCGCGTGGGTCCCAAGACGGCCACCGAGCCGATGACCCGGCCGCCGGAGGTGAATTGCGCCCGCACGATAGAGAGGTCGGACAGCGATTTCATGGGGTTTTCTGTACCTATATGGATGGCAATGGGCTGGTCTGATGAGGAAAGCAGCATGCTTTCGAGCATATCCCTTTGCTCTAGGAGATGCAGGATGTCCTGCATTTTTTCTACATTTTTGAATTCCGGTTGCTCAATGAGCTGAGAGGCACCGCCGGAGTAAACTTCTTTCGGCGGCGACATGGCTTTTTGGAGCGCTTGGAATACATGCATGTAGGGGGTCAGGTCTTTCTCTACTTCTCTTTGGAAGGAAAGGATCAGCTCCTCATCCAAGTGGTCGATTTCCCTTCCATGAAGGAAATGGTTCATCTTGTCCGCTAGAAGCTGCATCTCATCGAAGGAGGAGCCTCTGGGGATTTCTACCACTGCATTGGAAACTTCGCCCTGATCGGTCACTACAAGTAAAATAGCCCGCTGTCCTTCTAAAGGAAGGAAACGGATATAGTTGAATTTCTTCTTCACACCGGCAGAGGTCGCCACCGAAAGAGTATGGGTCAGAGCCGCTACAGCTCTTGCCATATTTCGGAATATTTCCTCCTGCCGCCCCACTTGCTCAAGGAGCATGCGGTCGATCATGTGCTTCTCATCATTGGAAACCGGTGATGGCTCCATGAGCCAGTCTACATAGAATCGGTAGCCCTTGATGGAAGGGACGCGTCCCGCCGAGGTGTGAGGCTGCTCGAGGTAGCCTTCATCCTCTAAGTCCTGCATCTCATTTCGGATCGTCGCGCTTGATACGCCTAAGTCGTATTTCTTCGCGATGGTCCTTGAGCCTACAGGCTCTGCGGTCTCCGCGTAGTCCTGCACCACCGCCCATAGGACGCGGCGCTTTCTTTCGTTCAGTTCGTCGGCACCGGTGCCGGTGTCATTTCGATTGATTTTACGTGCCATAGTATCACCTGTTTATTAGCACTCACTACTTTCGAGTGCTAACTTACGATAATAGAATAGCATTAGACCTAGGGAATGTCAAGGGAATTTAGTGATTAGTGATCAGTGATCAGTGGTTAGTGATTAGTGGTTAGTGATTAGTAGTCATTGATCGGTAATCACTAAAGTGAGGAGTTAGGAGTGAGGAGTTAGGAGTGGCGGTGCGGCGCACAATTCATAAAGCGCCGCCAGGTTTGAAAGTCCGCGCATTTTCCTGCTTCCCCACATCCGTTATCCGTTTACAGTGTAACCGTTCACCGTGCATGGTTTAGACAGCGGGAACTAGAGCGAAATGCCGCTACGCCGAAGCAGGATAATACTCCATTTCCCGCTATCGCCAAAAGGATCGGTTAACGGTTATACGGTATACGGTTTACGGCAGTGGGAAAGCAGCCAAACGCGGTTCCTTATTTCCAGAACTCGCGCCGCTTTCCAATTTGATGCGGCGCACCTCCACTCCTCACTCCTCACTCCTCACTTCCACAAATTACGTCATCATGCCAAAATAAAAACCGCCCCCAAATGAGAGCGGCCTTTTACTTTGCCTACTATCAGTAGAGCGCGCCGTTGGCGATGACCAGGCGCTGCACCTGGTTTGTGCCTTCGTAGATCTGCATGATCTTGGCGTCGCGCATGTATTTTTCGTTTGGATTTTCGCGGGAGTAGCCATTGCCACCCATGACCTGTACGGCGGTGGTGGTGACTTCCATAGCGGTGTCGGAGGCAAAGCACTTGGACATGGCGGAGAACATAGCTGCATCCTTGTCGCCGTGCATCTGTTTCCAGCAAGCTTTGTGTACCAAAGCCCTAGCCGCTTCGGTCTTGATGACCATGTCGGCAATCATTTCTTGTACCATTTCAAAGGAAGCGATCTTCTGGCCGAACTGCTTTCTCTGGTGTGCATAGTGGATGGCATTTTCCAAAGCTGCCTGGGCGATACCCACAGAAATAGCGCCGACTACCGGGCGAGAGGTTTCCAGGGTCTGCATAGCGATGCGGAAGCCCATGCCTTCTCTGCCGATGCGCGCGCTGGCCGGGACGAAGCAGTCATCGAAAATGATTTCCGAGGTAGCAGAAGCGCGGATGCCCATCTTGTCTTCTTCTTTGCCGGTGGAAACGCCGGGGGTATTTCTATCCACCAGGAATACGGTGAGGCCACGGATGCCGCCGGATTCGCGGGTGTTGGCGAAAAGGGTAATCTTATCTGCAATGGGCGCATTGGTGATGAAGCACTTTGTACCGTTCAGCACATAGCCGCCTTCCACCTTCGTCGCTTTGCAGGACACAGCACCTGCATCAGAGCCGGCGCCCGGTTCGGTCAAGGCGAAGCAGGAAATGCCGCCGCCATTCAGGCAATCAAAGTATTCCTTCTTCTGTTCATCATTGCCGGCAAAGAGAATCGGGAAAGTCGCGAGAGAATTGGCAGCGCACACAGTCGCTACACCGGCGCAGCCTTTGCCCAGTTCTTCACAAATCAAAGCAACAGTCAGAAGGTCGAGGCCGGCGCCGCCAAATTCCTTCGGCACGGCCAGCTGGGTCATGCCGGCCTGCTTCAAAATTTTCAAAAGCTCCGGATCCATGACGCCGCTCTTATCGATGTCCAGCGCACGAGGAGCGATTTCCTTCTGCGCAATTTCTCTAGCCAGGTCCACCAGTTCCTGCTGTTTGGGGTCTAATGTGAAATCCATAGTTTCCTCCATCCACAAATAAAAGATTTCTTCCTGCAGAATCTATTTATATCTTTTTTATTATAGCAGAAATGGGATGAGTCGGATGAAAAATTTTTCGATTTAGTAATCGGTGGGCGGTAGTCGGTGGTCGAGGCGTTAGAGCGTTTGCCGCCAGTGCATACATAGCGGTGTCGCCTCTAG
>CAVEMF010000093.1:0-7103 GCA_963616715.1 Ruminococcus bromii
CGAGGCACTTCTATCCTCCGCTAACGCGCGCCCCTTCTCCAAGGGGCTACGGATTGAGGCTAGTGCAACATGAATTATTCTACCTGCTGGTATTTAAAATTCTTAGCTTAGCAGCATTACCTTCCGGAGGAAGAGGGGGAAAGCGGTGGGCTTCGCCCTTCTTCCGCGCCTGCGGCTCGGCCAACCCCCGCCCTTCGGGCCCTCCCCCTTCCTGAGGAAGTGGGTAAAAGCGGTGGGCTTCGCCCTTATATATGCGCCGCTTTATAATTTGTGCGGCGCACCACCCCTTGCCCCCAGACCCCTGAACCCTGAACCCATTCAGAAAAACTTTCGCGTACTATCTGTCACTCAAGCGGTATACGCTCAAGCTTACTTCTCCTTATCCCAAAAGGCCACGTGGCTCTCGGCGCCGCCCATGCCCAAGGCGGTCTTGATGCCTACGCCGGCGTAATCGGCAAAGCTTACCAAAGTGGCGGCGAGGCTGGCGGCGGCTGGGTTCTTGAAGAATCCATACTGCACGCTGCCGCGGAAGGCGCGGATGCGGCGGCCTTCCAGGGAGAAGGGGTGCATGTGGAGCTTATAGCCGGAGATGTCCATCTGGGAGGCCAGGTGGTCGAAGAGGTTTTCTTCCTCGATAGTGGAGCCTTGGGAGAAGAGATTCCACTTATTGACAAGGCTCACGAAGACCAGCCGGGGATCCGGAAATATAGCGTACTGCCCCTGGCTCTTGATGGAGGTGGAGGTGAGGAAATTCAGATCGATGTGATGGATGCGCCCGCCGGTCCAGTATTTCTCCTCGATGGCCTCGAAGGTTTCTTGCTTCACAATGCGGAAGTGAGAGAGTCCCACCTCGCTGCCTCTTTGCTTCAGCGTGAGGCTTTGCTGCTTCATAAGGGGCACCAGGATTTCTTCCAGCGCTTCATCGGTCAAGGTCTGGATGCGCCAGCAGGGCTTGCCGTCTACCATGGCGGCATACTGGCTATAGGGCCGCACCTTCTGGTCGTGCATGGCCTCTGCCCAGGCGGGCGATACGATTTCCATCAAAGCGCCTTGAAGGATGGAGCCCATGGACTGGTTCAGTATCTGCCCGGCGGGAAGGGTGAGCTCGATTTCTGCCTGTGTCAGCATAGTTTCTTCTCCTCCTCCAGGTAACAAAGGCCCATGAGGCAGGTCTCGCCATCCATGCTGACCAGCTTCAAGGTGTGGGGAGAAATCTCCCGGTCTTCATTGTGGTAATGTTTCCTAAACATCCTTTCCATGAGCTTCCTTGTCACATAGACAGCCTGCCGCCGATCCTGTGCCAGGGAGTATACCAAGGTCTTGGTCAAAAATCCGGTACCGCCGCCCAGGAGAAGGTCTGCATTCTGGTGATTCTTGATGTCACGGAGCTCTACCTCTCCGTTTCTACGGAAAGGCGACAGCAGGATCTCATACTGGAAATCCACAAATTCCTGCAAGACTTTTTTCAGGTCAGAAAAACTCTTGATGCCGTAGTGGCCCATTCCTGCTTCGCTATCGTCAATGCCCACGGTGAATTCCAAGACAGCGTCGATATCCAAACATTCTCTGTACAGGGAGACCTGGTGGGTCTCGTCATCACCGACGGAAAGGTCTGCTTTCGCTGCTACGCAGAGCTTCCCTTCCTTCAGCACCGCATCGCTGACGGTGAGACCACGGAAATAGCTTTTCACCATATCTTTGCCGCCGGAAATCCCTATTTCTTTTTCCAGCCTGTCCACGATGCGTCCCATTTCCCACTTGTCTCCTGCTGCCCT
Organism: Ruminococcus bromii; assembly: GCA_963616715.1. Lineage (GTDB taxonomy): Bacteria > Bacillota > Negativicutes > Veillonellales > Dialisteraceae > Dialister. The sequence goes on from CAVEMF010000093.1 coordinate 1,776, forward strand.
TTCCAGCTCCGCCCATGCAGGGCGATAGCGGGATCTATTCTTCCGGATCTCATGGGAGAGGATGGCGGTGCGGAAAGCCCCCTTCAAGGACGAGCCGGGGATGTAGGGATTTCCTTCCACATCCATGATATGCCCGGCGATGTCGTTTGGCCCCTTGTCTTTTCCGACAGAGAAATAGTCCACTTCCCGGTCGATGACGCCGGCTTGGTCCATGGCCCGAAGTATATCCCGTACCGTTCTGTACTTTCTTTGCAGAGTGGGCTGGTTCTTCAAGTAGCCAAATAAATCAAAGCGAGCGCCGCCCTTGAGCAATTCCGAGGCGAAGTCGTCCATGATGCCGTAGCTATCCAGGAAGGAAATCCATTTCTCTTCTTTCAAGAAACACACGGTGCTATGGTCTCTATTGTAAATGTACTGACTCTTCTTATAGATATCCCCGCTTCCGATGAAGGTAGGCGAGTAGGTGGTGAGTCTGACTTTCCAGTATTGCATCATAGCGGCACCCCCAGGAAGAATCCTTTCCCATAGCGATAGACCGGATGGCTCACGGCCGGCGTGCTCACATCAGCGATGCGGCCTTCCATGCGGGAGGAGAAGGTGCTGCCGGCAGCCATCATGTAGATGCTTTTCTCCTTCACCGGTGCTTCCATCCCTTCTGTCCAGGTGAAGCCGCTGCGCTTCACCCACAGGCCGCGGCCCTCGGCGGCTGTAGCTGCTTCCTCGACGCGAGGCAGGAAGCCAGCAATCGCCATCTGCACGTCCCCATCTGCCATCTGCAGCATGTCATAAAGCGCTATCTCATCGTGATCTTCCCAATCGTCCCCGGCTTCCAGGAGGATAGGCTCATGGGCGAGTTCAAATTTTCCCATACCACTGGAGCGACGGCCGCCGATGCCGGATAAACCGGTCCAGGCTACGAGCGAAGTGATCATGTCTAAGTCTTCTGCCTGCGAGAGCCCCACGAGGAGGTAGAGCCCCGCATTGTCATGGAAGGAGAAGCTGCCGGCGCCGTATGGCTTTCCCGTGCGGCCATTGAAATGGGTATCGGCGCCAAAGGTGCCAAAGGTGGGCTCTTCTTCCAAAGAAGAAGTGTGATAAGCCAGGTCGTCCAGGTAGAGTCCCATTTCCGAGGCGCGGAGGAAGGCCCGCTTCTTCGCCTGCTTGCGAAAGGCGGAGAGATTTCTGGCCTCGGTCAAGGTCTCGCGGCCCACCTTTTTCTCGCCCTTCACCTCGAGTACCGGCTTGGGAATGTAGAATTCGAAATTTTTATTTCTCACATACCAAGGGAAGAGATCGGAAATGAGGATGCTCCCGTCATGGGTCTTTCGGATCCATTCGTCAAATGCACTTTGGGATTTGCGGAGCGCTTCTACGGTGAGCGCGCTGTAGAGCGTGTCGGCGCGGCAGGTGATCCCTACCTCTTGCAAGCCGCCCCCTTGGGCTGCATCGCCAAAGTGCACCGGCGCGATGAAGCGGAGCGGAAGGATGGCATAGGTCTTCATAAAGCTACACTTTCAGAGCGCTTCGTGAGCTCATCCGCCAACGCCTTCTCCTCGCTGCGGCCGCCGGTCTTCGCATCAAAGCGCACCACTTGGAAATCATGGAAGGACACCCGCCCGTAGCCGCGAGAGCCATGGCCGCCCAGGTAGTCCATCTGCAGGAGCACCAGGCCCTGGGCTAGCACTTTCATGTCCTCTTCCATTTCTGCTTCATTCTCGATGTTGTATACCAGATGGAAACCAAACTGCATGCCCCGGGGAACACGCTCGATCTGGCGAGGATTTGCTACGCCGGTGGCGCGATTGATGGTATTTTCAAATTTCACTTCTCCCAGGTAGGTGTCCGTATCGATGGAAGAGAATTTTTTCAAAGACTCTTTCTTTACAAAAGAGTCGGAGAACTGCAGGCGGGAGAGGAGGATATGCCCCTTCTCGGCAGATCCGAAGAGGCGAAGCACCACCGGCTCATCTTTGCCCGGGCCTTCTGCGATGCCCGATGGATTTCTGGCTTTCGCCAGGAGGGTGCGCATCTTCCCTTTCACCGAGCTTCCGGGGATGATGGGCTGCTTGGTCATGGAGTCACGGACAAAGATGCTGTCCACCGCACCGATGGGTGCATAATCACTGGAGCCGCCGATATGGAGACCGGTCTCTACCTGAAGGGTCGCTTGGATGACCAATTTACCAAAAAGCTGTGTCTGTTTCGTTTCCATCATTAGTCTTTCCCTCCATAGAATTTATGAAATGCTACCAGTGCTTCCACATAGCGAGCAAATTCCTCATATTTCTTCACATCACTGCCGATGCTATCAATGGCTGCCATCAGGTCTGCTTCCTTCGCAAAGTCGGAGACCACCTTGCCTTGGCGCCCCACCTGATATGCCAGCTTCACCTTCAGGAATTTCGCCTGAGCTGCCAGGTCAGCAGATAATTTTCCCAAATCGCCGGTCTCATTCTGGTACTGCTCTACCTTGCCTGTCACTGTATTTACAGCGGTCAGGAATCTTCGAAGCTGGGAGGTAGTCACCATGGACGGCTTTCCCCACTTATCGGTGGCGGTGGACAATTTCTTCATCACCCGCTCAGCCAAGTCTACTTTATCGCTCGTTGCTACATATGCTCCCATAGGTCCTCCTTATTTGTCTCTCATCCGATAAATTACAAGCCGCAGCGCTGTCTCCAGCTGCAACCGCTCTTCTATATCCTTCCGTCCCCACTGGAAAAATTGGGTGCGGATTTCATTATAAGTCTTGCGCTTCTCCTCTATGTCCTCGCTATGGCCTTCCGGCGAGAGCCGTGCCAAGGTGTAAGCAAAGCGGGCCAGGTTGAAGGTGGGCGCGGTCAAAAGTCCCAGGATGCGATAGAGCAGCGATTTCCCCGCTCTGATTTTCCCATAGGACGGCTCATCCTCATTGATACCTTCCAAGATGAAATGGCTCGTCAGGAAACCGATCTTTTCTTTCCACACCTTTTCTTCGAAATCCTGCCAGCGGAAGACCGGCAAAAGGGTCTTGCCGCCCATGGTGACGCCTTCCCCAAAGAGAGCGAGGCTGTCCTTCACATCAGGGCGCGTCTTCTTCGCCCGGTCTTCCAGATCGCCGGTCTCCTCTGCCATGCGAAGGATTGGATAGGTAGGCGAGTAGAGCCCCAAACCTGCCGAGAAGGAGAGACTTCCATCGGTGTATCCGCGGAAGGCGCGCCGCAGATCCATGGCCGTTTCCAAAAGGTCATCCCAAGCGCCTACCAGAAATAGATCATCGCCACCGGCATAGACCACGTGGATCAGTCGCTCTTTGTCCTTATTTCCAAAGAGATAGAAAGGCGCCTGTCCCTTGGGCAATTTCTTTTGGCAAATATCGGACACTGCTTTTGCAAAGAAAAGGGACATGCTACGGGAGAGCGCCGCATAGCGGGAAAGGGTAGCGTAGGGCTTCGGAAGGCCCGCAGCGAAGACGGCGCCCAGCCAGTCCACGTCGGCCCGAAGGACCCCCAGGCGGCGGATGGATTTCTCCTCCTCCGCTCCGCCTGCTCGCTCGGCCAACTCCGCAAAGTCCAATGCCTTCCCGTCCTCCTCGGCCGCGTAGTCCCCCACCCACAGGCGGGTAGCTACGATTTCCGATGTGTCGGAGGCATTCTTGCTATAAATCCGAAGGATATGGCCCTCCCGAAGAAGTGTCTTCCCTTCCTTTGGCGTGATGGCCTTCAGATACCGCTCGCCGCAGCCGCTAGGGATGGCAAGGCTTCCTTCTATTTCTGTATCCAGGATGGCGAAGAATTTCTTCTCATCGATCAAGTCTTTCCCCAGGAGGTACATGCCATTGCAGGCGTCGCACACTTCGATGGCGCCCTCGTCTCCCGAGGGTGCTTTATAAGGCGATAGCTCATCCTCGTATACCGTGTGGTGACACAGGCTGCACTCCCGCATGCCCGGATGGATGGCATTCAGCTCGCTATTTTCATCAGTGAGGAGCCGGACCGCCATGTCTGCATAGCGCCGCTGCTTCTTCTCCGATACTTTTTCGCTCACCCGGCGGAAAATAGTCTCCTTCCCATCCTCGCTCCCCAGCAGCTCCTCTGCCGCCACGGCCGTCCAGCCGCCGGCAAGGTAGAGCGATGTGCCATAGGCTAGGAGAAGCCGGTGATTGATTTCCGCAAAACTTTCCTCCAGGATGTCTCGGGTCACCTTGGAATTGTCCGCCAACATATAGAAATGGCCGCCGCCGGAGTAAATCAGATTCGCCCGCGAGAGGGAAAGTTTCTCCAAGATTTCATCGATGGCATTTTCCATTACCATCTGCAGGTAGAAGGAGCGGCCACGGAGCATACGCATGGCCCCCTTCGCCTCTACGCGGTAAATAAATTTCTGAATCCCCGAGAAATCGCCAGACACAAAGAGCAATGTCTGCTCCTTCCGATGGTCCTTCCCGTGGGTATAGCAGAAATCCTTGTAGTCCGTGATGCCATGATTCTCCATGTATCGAAGGAGCGCTGCGGCGACCGCTGCCGTGATCTTCACATGGTCATAGAGGGAAATATCACAGGCCTCATCGGTGGCAGTGCTCGAGGGCACATAAGAGAGCGTGTCCTCCAGGATACGGAGCAGCTCATTTGCTTCCATCTCCGCTGGCGAGCGAGCGGAGAAATTCTTCCGCAGCTGCTCCTGAATGCCTGCGTAAGCACCTTGGCTAGCTACCGGCCGGGCAGTCGTCGGATAATTCACCGGCTCCGCCGCATCGAGCACCTTCACCGGGTAGTAGGACTTCTCCCGCACCCCTTCAAACACATTGAACACATTCTCCAAAGAAAGCTTCCAATCAAAGGATCGCTCCCCCGCGCCCGTATCTCGCCGGTCCAGCCCGGCCGCCAAGTTATCCGCTTCGTAGACCACATAGGCCAGATCGACAGAGGGAAGATGCGCCGCCGATAAGTCCTTCCCATGGTGGTAATGGACGCAGCGCAGGATCTCCCTCCCCGCTTCCGCATCCTCGCAAAAAGGGCGCAGAAAATCAGAGCCGAGAATTTGGTGAGTCTTCTTCTCACTACCGGCTCTGTAACATACCTTTCCTACGTCGTGAAGCAGGGCTCCTATCGTTGCTGCCTTGATCCTATCAACCATACAGACACCTCACTTATACATTCACACTCCCGAAGGATAATTATTTACTTTTGATTTCGTTATAACACATGAAATACGATTTTGCAATATTTTTGTTATGATGCCGTATGTGTCAACTTTTTCTCGGTGAAACTCTTGACTGCTCGATGTTTACTAATTTTTCCGTACCCACCAAACTGCTTAAAACTGTATAGCTCTCGCCAATCTAGCCAT
>CAVEMF010000094.1:0-7003 GCA_963616715.1 Ruminococcus bromii
ACCACTCCTCACTCCTCACTCCTCACTTCAGAGATTAGCGCGTCATCTCCTGGCGTTTATCCCTTTTACGTCTAGCCTAATCATACCCACTACAAAAAGGAAAATCAATCAATTTGTATTTTTGAAAAAACTATGCTAAAATAAAACTTGCGATTTGTCGTACTTTGTAGAAAAATAAAAAGGGTATCAATTTGTTGGCAAAAAGCCGACTTAAGGAGGAATAATTTTTATGAACGTAAAAGTAGAGGCATTGGATCAGCACAAGGTATCTCTGGCTATTGAATTGCCGGCAGAAGCTGTACAGAAAGGATTCAAGACTGCAGTAGCTCGCATTGCGGGCCAGGTCAGAATCCCGGGCTTCCGTAAAGGCAAAGCAAGCCGCAAGATTCTTGAAATGCATTTCGGCAAAGAAGCTATCGAAGAAGAAGCAAAGAACATCGTCATCAACGACGCTGTAAACGAAGCTCTGCACCAGGAAAAACTGATCCCGGTTACCCAGCCGCAGGTCAAAGAAGATGTCTTCTCTGAAAAAGACGGCGCTACATTCACCGCTACTTTCGTAAAACGTCCGGAAGTAGTTCTGGGCGAATACAAGGGCCTCGAAGCTGCACGTGCTGATGTAGAAATCACCGACGCACAGGTCGAAGAAGAACTGAAAAAAGCAGCTGAACAGTCTGCTCGTCTCGAAGCAGCTGAAGAAGGCGCTATCCTCGCTAAAGGCGATATCGCTATCATCGACTTCAAAGGCTTTGTCGATGGCAAACCGTTCGACGGCGGCGAAGGCAAGACCTATCCGCTGGAAATCGGCTCCCAGAGCTTCATCCCGGGCTTTGAAGATCAGCTCGAAGGCCACAAAGCAGGCGACGATCTGACCGTCAATGTCACCTTCCCGGAAACCTATTTCGTAGACGCACTGAAGGGCAAAGAAGCTTCCTTCGAAGTCCATGTCAACGAAGTAAAACGCAAAAAACTGCCGGCTCTTGATGATGCATTTGCAAAAACCATCAGCCAGTTCGAAAAGATCGACGACCTGAAAGCTTCCATCAAACAGCAGATGCAGCTGCAGGCATTCCAGCAGGCTGAAGAAGCTTACCATGAAGCACTGGTAGGCCAGGCTGTTGCCAATGCTACCGTAGACATCCCGCAGGAAATGGTAGAACAGCGCATCGATGAAATCATCGAAGAAATCAATATGAACCTGGAAGCTCGTGAAATGAACCTGGACGACTACCTGAAGAACCTCGGCCAGTCCAAAGAACAGCTCCGCAAGAACTATGAAAAGACCGCTGCTGAACAGGTTCGCCAGGGCCTGGTACTGGAAACCATCGCTGACAAAGAAGACCTGCAGGTATCCAACGAAGACCTGTCCATGGAAATCTACAGCATGGCTCACCAGTTCAACGCTGATCCGAAAGATGTCATGAAGATCATTAAGGAAGAAGACCGCGTAGGCATGCTGGTGAACTCCGTACTCCGCAAGAAAGCAGCTGCATTCGTATACGGCGCTGCTAAAAGAGCAGAAGTAGAAGCAGAAGAAGCTCCGGCCGCTGAAGAAGCACCGGCAGTAGAAGAAGCTGCTGCAGCTCCTTCCACCGAAGAAGACTTCAACGCTATGACCGTAAAAGATCTGAAAGCATACGCTCAGGAACATGACATCGCTATCGAATCCAAAGCAAAGAAAGCTGAAATCATCGAAGCTATCCTCGCTGCTAAGGCATAAGATAGGAAATAAAACTGAATGCAATCCGGTATATCCGGTGTAATTGGAAAAGAGACGCGGGATATCCGGCGTCTCTTTCCTGCATATGGGGGGATAAAGGGGTAAGGCGGTAGGACGCGTTTTCGGAAAAGTTAGGAGTTAGGAGTGAGGAGTGGAGGTGCGGCGCACAAATTAAGAAGCGCCGCAAGTTTGAAAGTCGGGGCGCGCGTGCTTGCTTCGTCATAGCGAGGAGCAATGAGGGAGCAGGTACATGTATTTCTATTTCAAAAATCGCGCCGCTTTCCGATTTGATGCGGCGCACTACCACTCCTCACTCCTCACTTCTAACTCCTCACTTGAGCAAACAATAGCTTGCCCCCTAATTATTGTCCCTCCCCTATGCTAACATGCTCTCAGCGCTTCGTTTGGTTATTTCATATAGAAAGGGTGTTACATTATGGCATATGTGCCGATCGTAGTGGAACAGACCGCCCGCGGTGAGCGTTCCTATGATATTTACTCCCGTCTTCTCAAAGACAGAATCATTTTCCTTGACGGCCAGATTGAGGACCACATGGCCAATGTCATCATTGCGCAGCTTCTTTTCCTGGAAGCCGAAGACCCGTCGAAGGATATCCACCTCTACATCAATAGCCCCGGCGGCGTCGTGACCGCGGGCCTGGCCATTTATGATACCATGCAGTACATCCGCCCGGACGTATCCACCATTTGCATCGGCTCCTGCGCCAGCATGGCAGCGGTGCTCCTGACCGCCGGCGCCAAGGGCAAGCGCTATGCTCTGCCTCATGCGAATGTGATGATCCACCAGCCATTGGGCGGCGTGCAGGGACAGGCTACGGAAATCGAAATCCATGCCAGAGAAATCCTCCGCCTCCGCGAAGAACTGAATGGGATCCTCGCCAGCCACAGTGGACAGTCCTTGGAAACCATCAAGAACGACACTGAAAGAGATAATTTCATGACCGCCCAGATGGCGAAGGACTACGGCCTCATCGACCACATCCTGACCCGCAACGAACTGGCGGGCTTGAAGAAATAAGGAGGCCACCTTTGAAGAACGATAAAGAAATCAAAATTTGCAGCTTCTGCGGCCGCTCCGGCGATGAAGTCGAAGACCTCATCACCGGCCCCGGCGTGAACATTTGCAGCGACTGCATCGAAGTGTGCCAGAACATTCTTCGGGAAGAAAGAAAAGTTTCCAAGAAAAAAGAAAGCACGATGCTGAAGGTACCGGCTCCGGAACAGATCAAGAAATACATCGATCAGTATGTCATCGAGCAGGACAATGCCAAGATTGCTCTGGCGGTAGCGGTGTACAACCACTACAAACGCATCCAGTGCGCCGATGCCAATGATGAAGTGGAGCTTCAGAAATCGAACATCGTTATGTTAGGACCCACCGGCAGCGGCAAGACCCTTCTCGCCCAGACATTGGCTCGATTCCTGGATGTGCCCTTTGCCATCGCTGATGCGACGACTTTGACCGAAGCCGGTTATGTAGGCGACGACGTGGAAAATATTCTCCTTCGCCTCATCCAGGCGGCGGACTACAACATCGAGAAAGCCCAGCGCGGCATCATCTACATCGATGAAATCGATAAGATCGCTAGAAAGACGGAAAATGTTTCCATCACCCGCGACGTATCCGGCGAAGGCGTGCAGCAAGCGCTCCTGAAAATTTTGGAAGGCACCGTGGCCAGCGTACCACCCCAGGGCGGCCGCAAGCATCCGAACCAGGAAATGCTTCGCATCGATACCAGCAACATCCTCTTTATCTGCGGCGGCGCTTTCGCCGGCATCGACAAAGTCATCGACAGCCGTCTCACCAAGAGCGTCATGGGCTTCGGCGCTGACATCGAGAAACCGGAAGACAAGGACATGGATGAACTCTTGCAGCAGGTGGAACCGGGCGACCTTTTGAAATTCGGGCTCATCCCGGAATTCATCGGCCGTCTCCCGGTCATCGTAGCTCTCCATCCGCTGAAAGAAGAAGCACTGGTGAAGATCCTCACCGAACCGAAAAACGCTTTGGTGAAGCAGTACCAGAAGCTCCTCTCTATGGACAATGTAGAGCTGGAATTTGAAGAAGGCGCCATCCGCGCCATCGCTCGCCAGTCCATCGAACGCCGCACCGGCGCCAGAGGCCTGCGCGCTATCATCGAAAACATCATGCAGAAAGTGATGTACGAAATCCCCAGCATGAAAGACGTAGTGAAATGCACCGTCACCGAGGATGTGGTGGTGAATCACTCCGAACCGCTCTTGGAAAGAGCCGGGGAACAATAAGCAACAAAAAAGACTCGCGATTGGATTCGCGGGTCTTTTTTTGTTGGGAGTGAGATGCTTGAAAGTATACCGGTTAAGTGACAAACAGTGCGCGAAAGTTTTTTCTGAATGGGTTCAGGGGGCAAGGGGTGGTGCGCCGCACCACCCCCTGACCCCTGACCCCTTTCACTGTCTAGCGAAGCACTTCCTGCATGACTTCCATCAGTTTTTCTATGCTGATGGGCTTTGCTACGTATCCATTCATGCCGGCTTGCAGTGCTTCCTTCTTGTCGGAGTCGAAGGCGTTGGCCGTGAGGGCGATGATGGGGATGTTTGCAATGTCCGGATTTTTCATGGTGCGGATTTCTTTGGTGGCTGTGTAGCCATCCATGAGGGGCATCTGGATGTCCATGAGTATCAGATCGAACGTACCCGGCGCCGCCTTGGCGACGGCTTCCACGGCTTCGATGCCGTCCTTCACGCTGGTGACTTGGATGCCCGCATCTTCCAGGATGGCGATGACGATTTCCCGGTTCAGCTCATTGTCCTCGGCCAGCAGGATTTTTCTTCCTTGCATCTGGAAGTCTGCTTTCGTAGCAGCGGTCTCTTCCTTTGCTTCTTCGCGGTCCTGGTCCTTACAGATTTTGAATTGCAGCGTGACGATGAATTCGCTGCCCACACCTTCTTGGCTATGGACCGAGATCGTGCCGCCCATCATGTCCACGATATGCTTGGTGATGGCCATGCCTAGGCCGGTGCCCTGGATGCCACTGACGGTTTGGGTTTGCTCTCGGGTGAAGGTTTCAAAGACGTGCTTCTTGAATTCTTCGCTCATGCCGATGCCATTGTCCTTCACGTGGAATTCGTAGCACGCATAGTTCGGTCTGACGAAAGGTTTCTGCACCGCGCGGACCTGGATCGTGCCGCCGGCGTGGGTGTATTTCACCGCGTTGCTCAAGAGATTCAGCATGATCTGATTGAAATGGAGCTTATCACACATCACACTTTCATGGGTGAGGCCATCGATGTCCAAGAGGAAATGCATTTCCTTGGCTTCGACCTCAGGCTGCACGATGGTTTGGAGATCCCGGAACAGCTCCGGCAGATGCACCGGCTCTTCTTCCAGCTTCATGCTGCCGCTCTCGATGCGGCTCATGTCCAGCACGTCATTGATCAGTGCCAGCAAATGATTTCCTGAGGTAGAAATTTTTTGGAGATAATCCTTCACCAGCGTTGTGTCTTCGACGTGTGCCGATGCCAGTGCGGTGAAGCCGATGATGGCATTCATGGGCGTGCGTATGTCGTGAGACATACTGTTTAGGAATGTGGTCTTGGCGTGGCTGGCTTGCTCGGCCATGTCCAGCGCATTTTGCATCATCCGGCGTTTCTCGGCCTCTTCCTTTTTCGCTTCGTCGATGATTCGCTCGGAGTACACGATCCGACTGCCTTGATTTTCCAAATGAACGGCTACGGCATCAGCGCCTATCCAGTGCTGCGCACCATTTCGGTTCACTGTGAATTCGAAATATTCATTCTTGTGCTGCGCTGCCAGTTCTTTTAGATGCTCGGTGCTGAATCGTTTCCGGTATTCCTCTCGATAGGGTGCATCGATTTCCTTCGCAAAGGCGGACACCAATGCGGAGAAGGTGCCTCCCGCTCTCGGCACACGGACCTCACCGGGCGCAGCGGCAAGAATTTTATACGTATTGCTTTCGGAATCCACGCCCAGGATGATGGTCTTGACCTCCGAATTGGACTCGATGAGCATCCGCTTCTCAGAGGTGTTTTCCTTCTCCAACAATTTCAGGTTTCGGTGCTCTCGATAGAGCAAAAGGCCGATGAGCGACAAGAAACCCAGCAGAATGATGCCGACCAAAATGAATGTCTGCATCAAAATATGCTCGGTCTGCTCGTTCAGTACATCTTCCGACACCACCGACACCAGGTACCAGTTCGTGGAGCCTATGGGAGAAAAATAATACAGATTATTTTGTCCATGATAGGAAAGCACAGACCATCCGGAATTTCCACTGGCCACGATGTTTGCCAGCTCGTCGACGGATGTCTTTTTGTTTTCGCTTTCGTTTCCCAAGAGGGTAAATAGATTGTTGGATGTCTTATTTCCTCTCGGGGTGGTGGAGCGGAAGAGGATGTCCCCTTTCTGATCGATCAGATACGAATGGCCACGATTTCGCAAGAAGGTGACAGAGAAAGTATCGCTTAGACTGTTCCCGGCGATTTCCCGAATCAGCGCGCCGGATACGCCATCTTGAAATACGACCTTCTCCACCAGGGCGATGACTCGCTCTCCGGTGTTTTGGCTGATATAGGGCGCCAGGATTTCTCCCTCGTCCCCGATGTCCTCCGGGAGGCGCGGGAATGTATAGGCGCTGTTTTTCGGATAGCTGGCGCCATTTAGCACCAGTGCGAAGGGATACTCGCGGGAGTCAAATAGATCCATTACCGCATCGATTTGCGCGGTGTCAGACGAAGCGATGGATTGCATGGCATCTTTTTGTTTCTTAACCAGGGACTTTTCCGCATCGATCTTCTTGGAAATCATATGACCGGCCCGGTTCGTGCTTTCCATGATGGTAAAAACGGCGCTGTTCCATAGATCCGCTTTTACAGTATTTGCGTAATAGATCCCGTAGGCTATGAGCATAGCCATGACCAGTATCCCCATGGCTATGATTTGCGAATATCCTTTTTTCTGTAAGATACGCCGTATCGACATACGCGCTCCTCTCAAAGTTTGAAAGCATACTGCTTGTGTAACAAATAGTATGCAAAAGTTTTTTCCGAATGGATTCAGGGTTCAGGGGTCGGGGTTCAAGGGATGGTACGCCGCCTCAAATAAAAAAGCGGCGCATATATAAAGGCGAAGCCCACCGCTTTTACCCCCTTTTATCCAAGCAATGTTATTAAGTTAAGGATTTTAAATACAAGCAGGTAGAATAATTCATGTTGCACTAGCCTCAATCCGTAGCCCCTTGGAGAAGGGGCGCGCGTTAGCGG
>CAVEMF010000095.1:0-6963 GCA_963616715.1 Ruminococcus bromii
AGCGGTAAGCATGCCCGCTGCCACGACTCTTCCGCGCGGACTCCTTTCGCATCGCGCCAAGCTTTCATCAAAAGCTTTCCCGTTTCCCGCTATTGCTAAATAGATCCTTCGGCTTTGCTCAGGATGACGGGCAAGAGGAACGGTAGCAACCGGCAGGCATGCTTACCGCTACTGCTGGTTATGCCTCTGGCGAGGCATTTCTATCCGGCGCTACCGCGCGACCCTTCTCCAAGGGTCTACTCATGTAGGGCTAGACCAACAAATTTATTTTTACCCTCAGCATAAATCTCTTAACTTAACAACATTACTTGGAGAAGGGGCTTCCATAGCGCCGGATAGAAATGCGCCGAAGGCGCATACTTAGCTGAGGCGGAAAGCATGCGGACTGCCTCGAAAGCTACCCGTGCCCCGACTACATTCTCTCCCCCATTCATGCTATAATAAGGAGTATTATGGAGGAACTATATATGAATGAAACCAATGTGATAAATCAAGAAACTCTATCCCTGCCTTTAGCAGCCATGAGAGACGTCGTCGTCTATCCGAAGATGACGATTAGCATAGATATTGGCAGACCCGAGTCCGCCGCTGCGGTCCGCCAGGCCATGAAAGTAGATCGCTACCTGGTCCTGGTCATGCAGAAGAACCGGAAGGACGACATCCCCAGTGCAGACGACCTCTACGACCTTGGCACCGTGGTGAAGGTGAGCCAGATGCTCCAGCTCCCCGGCGGCATGATCCGCATTCTTGTCGAAGGCGTTTCCCGCGTGAAGATCCTCGCCTCTTCCATGGGCGAGAGCTACATCACCGCCGAGATTTCTGACGCCGAGGAAATCCACTCCCCCGAAGCGGATAGAGAAGAAGCTTTCCGCCGGACGCTCCTTTCCCATTTCTTTGACTGGCTCAGAAATACGAAGCAAGGCCTTCCCAATGACCAGCTCGAGCAGCTTCGCGCCATCGAGGACGCCGGTGAGACCGCCGATTTCATTGCCGCCCAGCTCATGATGCCACCGGCCAAGCGCCAGGAAATCTTGGCAGAGCTGGACATCGTGAAGCGCCTCGGCATTGTGCTGCAGCTGGTTCATAAGGAAATCGCCGTTGGCCGCCTGGAAACAGAAATCGAAAAAGAAGTCCGCAAGAAAATGGACAAAGAGCAGCAGGACTACTACCTGCGACAGAAGCTCAAGACCATCCAGGAAAAACTGGGCGACGCCAAAGACCAGGAAAAAGAAGCCGATATGTACAGAGAAAAGCTGGCTGAGAGCGGCATCCCTGAAGAATACAAAGAAAAAATCCAAAAAGAAATCGACCATCTCGCTGCCATGCCGCCGATGATGGCCGAGACCGCTGTCGCTAGAAACTACCTGGACTGGGTCTTCGACCTGCCATGGACCAAGGAAAGCGACGACCTCCTGGACCTCGCTCATGCGAAAGAAGTTTTGGACGAAGATCACTACGGCCTTACCAAGATCAAAGAACGCATCCTGGAATACCTAGCCGTTCGCGTCCTTGCGCCTGATGCGAAAGCGCCCATTATCTGTTTCGTAGGACCGCCAGGCGTTGGCAAGACATCGCTGGCCCAGTCCATCGCTCGCTCCATGGGGCGCGAATTTGCCCGCATCGCTTTGGGCGGCGTCCATGACGAAGCGGAAATCCGCGGCCATCGCCGTACCTACATCGCCGCTATGCCCGGTCGCTTCATCGAAGCCATCAACCAAGCCAAGACCAAGAATCCTTTGATCCTCTTGGATGAAATCGACAAAGTCAGCTCCGACTTCCGCGGCGACCCGGCTTCGGCGCTCTTGGAAGCCCTGGATCCCGAGCAGAACAAAGCCTTCCACGACAACTACATCGACATCCCCTTTGACTTCTCCAAAGTCTTCTTCCTGGCTACGGCAAATTCCGTTTCCACCATCCCGGCCGCCCTCTTAGACCGCATGGAACTCATCGAACTCACCGGCTACACTGAAGAAGAGAAGCTGGAAATCGCGAAGAAATACCTCGTTCCTCGCCAGAAGGAAAGAAATGGCCTCAAGGCGAAAGACGCCAGCTTCACCCCGGCCCTTCTGAAACGCATCATCAGAAGCTACACCCGGGAAGCAGGCGTGAGAAATCTGGAACGTACCATCGGCGCTCTGTGCCGCAAAGTGGGTAAGAAAATCGTCCTCCAGGATGAGAGCCTCCCCACTTTGAATGCGAAAACCATTGAGAAATACTTAGGCCCGGTGAAATTCCTCCCCGCCTCCGAAGAACACCACGACACCGTGGGCCGCGTGAATGGCCTTGCTTGGACCGCCGTAGGCGGCGAAGTGCTGGATACCGAGGCCGTCACCATCAAAGGCAAAGGAAATCTGATCCTCACCGGTCAGTTGGGCGACGTGATGAAAGAATCCGCCGAGACCGCCTACACATATATCCGAAGCCGCGCCAAGGATCTGGGTCTTGCCGAAGATTTCTATGAAACCTTGGACACCCACATCCACCTCCCCGAAGGCGCTGTCCCCAAAGACGGCCCTTCCGCCGGCATCACCATGGCCACCGCCCTCGCCAGCGCCTACACCGGCCGCAAAGTCAGAGGTGACACCGCCATGACCGGCGAAATCACCCTGACCGGCGAAGTCCTCCCCATCGGCGGCCTCAAAGAAAAAGTCCTCGCCGCCCACCAAGTCGGCATCAAACAGATCCTGATCCCCGAAAAGAACAAGCGCGACCTGGAAGAAATCCCCAAATCCGTCCGAGACAACCTCCACTTTGTGTGCGTGAGAAATGTGGCGGAGGTGCTCGAGCACGCGCTTATTTAGTGATCAGTAATTAGTGATCAGTGATCAGTGATCAGTACGCGTTTGCTTTCAGTGGCAGTTTTGTATTTATACTGATATAGCAGAATGGAGCCATCCGACCATAGCAGTATAAACACAAAGCTTTTCCGAAAGGCAATTCGCGTACTAGTGACCCCTGACCCCTGATCACCGATCCCTGATCACTGACCACTAAATTTCTACTTTTTGAACCGAGGCGACGGCATGGAAAGCTACAAGGAATTGAATGTTTACCAAGGCAGTCGAGCGCTGAATCGAATCATATACCAACTAAGCGGTGCATTCCCGATTACAGAAAGATATGCCTTAGCAGACCAAATGCGAAGAGCATGTATTTCTATTACATCAAACATCGCCGAAGGCTATGGACAAGGTAGCACTAGAAACAGGTTGCGCTTTTTGTATATGGCTAGAGGTTCTTTATATGAAGTTGAAGCGCAACTGCTAGTAGCTAACGATTTAGGTTTTATCAGCGCATCGGATATCTCATACGTGATGGATTTAGTCACTCAAATGGCTAAGATGCTTAATGGACTCATTCGTTATAATGCAGATCGAATCAAATCAGAAAGCGCAGCAGGAGTAAGAGAAAATGCAGATGCATATGGGCAGAAGGATTTTATGGAACAAGAACTTCTGGATCCAAAATTTTCAGATCAATTTCCTGATCACTGACCACTGATCCCTGATCACTAACCCTCCAGCGATGCAAAGCGTTTTCATCTCCAACTGACTCTAATTCCTGATCACTGATCACTAATCACTGATCACTAAACCTCTATCCCCAAAAAGGAGAAAAACAATGTCCGAAATCAAAGATATAAACGCGTTTCACATCTTCTCCTCCGCCTATTTTGCCTCTGCCGTGAACAAGTCCCAATACGTCACCGACGGCAAGAAGGAAATCGCCTTCATCGGGCGGTCCAATGTAGGGAAATCCTCCCTCATCAACTCCCTTTGCGGAAGAAAGAAACTGGCCTATGTGAGCCGCGAACCCGGCAAGACAAGGACCATCAACTACTACGCCATCCAGTCCCGCCGCACGGAAGGCGAAGAAGAAGTCCGCCAGGACTGGTACCTCGTGGACCTCCCGGGCTACGGCTTTGCCAAGACCAGCCAGGAAAACAAAGACACCTGGTCTGCCTTCATCGACGAATACATGAAGAAATCCCCGGGCCTCGTCATGATCGGCCTTCTGGTAGACCTGCGCCACCCCGGCCTTCCCATCGACCTCAAAGCCTTCGAATGGCTCAAAAAAGCCGGCGTAGACATCCAAGTCATCGGCACCAAAGGCGATAAACTTTCCAGAAACGAACTCCGCAAAAACCTGCAGCAGCTGAAAAAACTCTTCCCCACCGCCATGCCCCCTGTGGCCTACTCGTCTTTGACCGGAGAGGGAAGGGGAGAATTGCTGAAAGTGATTGAAGAGAAGATCTGCTGAGGTTTTAGGGATAAGGGATAAGGGATAAGGGATAAGGGATAAGGATTTACTTACCGCTAATTCCAAGTAATCCTGGGAACTTTATCGTATCTATATTAATTTGGAGGAAAAGATGGAGAGCTACAAGGATCTGTTTGTTTACCAGGAAAGTCGGCGGCTGAATAAAGGAATCTACGAATTGACTGCGCTATTTCCTGCGACTGAGAAATATGCTTTAGCTGATCAATTACGGCGGGCCTGTATATCCATTACATCCAATATCGCAGAAGGCTATGGCCAAGGTAGTTTTCGCAATCGCCTGCGATACCTCTACATGGCTCGTGGTTCAGCTTATGAGACCGAGACGCAACTGCTTGTGGCTACGGATCTTGGCTTTATTGAAATCGAAAAATCCCGGATGGTCGTGGAACTGGTTATCAAAATCGAGAAATTGCTGAATGGCTTGATCCGTTCTACCGAGGAACGAATCAAAGCAGGCGTCGGCACTAGGATTAGAGAAACCGTCGAAGAATACGGCGTTGTAAAGTTGGATGAATAGTGGTAAGAAGAATGGGGGATAGGTGGGAAAGCAGAGAACTGCGTCCTTATCCCTTATCCCCTATCCCGTATCCCCTCCTGCAACTAGCGGAATAGGGGATAGTTGGGAAAGCAGAAACTTGCGCCCTTATCCCTTATCCCCTATCCCTTATCCCAAATAAGGAGAAAATTATGTACAAAAAATTTATCTTAGCCTTACTACTCGCAGCGGTAGCGTCACCCGCCTTCGCCTACCCTTGGTCCGCTCCGAATTCTTTCGAAACCGTGAAAAAAGGCAGCTGGGACTACAAGGCTACCTATGCCCTTTGCGAAAAAGGGGAGGCGCCGGACTATACCACCGCCTTCTTCCAAAGAGAACTCACCCGTTACGAGCTTGCCTCGGTCATCAAGAATGCCTTAGAGCACATCGCTCCCTCTGATAGAAGCGAAGATCTCAATAAGCTCAAGAAAGCCTATGAGAGAGAGCTCGAGGCCCAGGGCTATGTGGAAAAGAAGAAACGGGGCAGCGACGTGAAGCCTATCTATGAAATCCACGGCGACACCCGCATGCGCACCGGCAGCGAAAAGACCGACGCCCGCGCCCGCGTAGAAGGCACCTGGCACATCACCAGAAATACAGACATCGTAGCCGGGGGCAAAGCAGAAAAGAAGATGTGAAGAGAGACCGACACCCGTCGGTCTTTTTCATTGCCCAAGCCTCCTTCCTTGAAGAGGAGGCCGGTCGGGCGGGTGATGCATTGGCATGTCCATTGCATCCGAAAAATTTTTTCTTTCTTCCCTGCCTATGATACAATAGATACAGAGAGGAGGGATGCCAATGGAAGGCAGAGAAGACATTTACCTGGAAGGCAGAAATCCGGCCTACGATGCTGCAGCGAAGAAAGTCATTTCCACGAAAATCATCCTTGCCTGGATTTTGAAATACTGCGTCACAGAATTCAAAGACACAGACATAGAAGAAATCAAAGAGAAATACATCCTTGGCACCCCCGAAGTCGGCACCACGCCGGTGATGCCCGACATGACAAATGCAGGGAAGCGCATCCGCGGAGAAAATGCAGAAGACAAGACCGTCACCGAAGGCACTATCACCTTCGATATCCGCTTCCAAGCCCGCTCACCCAAAGGGCAAAGACTCGGCCTCATCATCAACGTAGAAGCCCAGCAAAGCATGCGCCTCACCTACTCGCTCATCAAGCGCGCCATCTACTACGGCAGTCGCCTGATTTCCTCACAGCACGACATCGAATTCACCCACTCAGACTATAACAAAATCAAAAAAGTCTATAGCATCTGGCTCTGCATGGACAGCCCCACCGGGAAAAGCGGCATCACCCGCTACCTGACACAAGAACTCCCGGAGTACGGAGCCATCAAAGAAGGGAAAGCGAATTACGACCTCCAGCAAATCGTCATGGTCTACATCGGAGACGACCGGAAACATATCAGAAACAAATTCCTCCGCATGCTCTATGACCTATTCAAAGACGACGAAACCGCCGGAGTGAAGAAGAAAAAACTGAAACAGAAATATCAAATCATATGGACACCCAAAGCAGAAAAGGAGGTCGATACAATGTGCAACCTGAGCATAGGCGTCTACCATCGCGGCATCGATAAAGGTTTCGGCTTAGGAGCTGAAGAGCAGAAGAAGACAATGATCATCGAAATGCTCTTGCAGAAAATCAACTTGGATGTCATCGCCACTGTATCGAAATGTACGAAAGAATACATCGAGCAGCTGGCAAAAGAGAAACACATCACCATTTGAAATTGAGTCAGCACAAGAAATAGCCGGAAGTGAAACCATCGCTTCCGGTTTTTATTTTGCCAAGCCTTCTTCAGAGAAGAAGGCAAAGTGAGCAAGCCCTCTTCCCTGAAGAGGGTGCCCGAAGGGCGGGTGATGCCTTGGAGAAAAAAGACAGCGTCCCCACTGCCTCCAAAGCCATTCATGCCATGAATGACGGGGGGGCGTAAGCGGCAGTAGGCATACATAAGGCTGGTGCAGGATAGATCCTTCACTACGTTCAGGATGACGGAGTAGGGGAGGAGGCGGTCACGCGTAGGGCCACAGCGGTATAAAAGCCTTTGCCTCTCAACCGTTTTCCCCTCTAGGGAAGCGCTGATTAAATCGTTTTCAAAAATCATTCTTGAATTTTTATTCAG
>CAVEMF010000096.1:0-2647 GCA_963616715.1 Ruminococcus bromii
GCGCATTTCTATCCGGCGCTATCGCGCGACCCTTCTCCAAGGGTCTACTCATGTAGGGCCAGGCTTACATAGTGGCTTCAAATGTCAGGGGGGCAATGCGCTGCACCTGCCCCTGAACCTTGAACCCGCAAATCCATGGACGTCTTGCACAACTAGGAGCGTCCGTGACAATACTCTTGCGGAAAGGAGACTTATATGAACGATACAGAAAACAAAGGCGCCCGGCTTCTCGATATGTACGACCGCCTAAGCCATGGCGAGGTGGTATCCAAGAAAGAGCTGGCGCAGGCCTATGGGGTCACGGCGAAGACCATCCAGCGGGACATCGACGATCTTCGCGGTTATCTGTCGGAGAAATCCCTCCAAGGAGACCACGGCTCCATCGAGTACAGCCCGGAACAGAAGGGATACCGGCTCATCCGCTCCACCTATGAGCACTTGAACCACAAGGAAATCCTGGCTCTTTCGAAAATTCTTCTCGAGAGCCGAGCCCTGGAGCCCGGTGAGCTCCATACCATGCTAGGCAAGCTCACCGCCACCTGTCCCGAGAAGGACCGGGCCATCGTAGAAGACATTATTCGGAATGAAGCCTTCCACTACGTGCCCTTGCAGCACGGGAAGAAGCTACTGGATCGCCTATGGGACCTGTCTCTCGCCATCCGGGCGCAGGATATACTCCACCTTAGCTATACAAGGCAAGACGGCACCCGAAGGCAGCACGACGTGAAGCCTGTGGCTATCTTATTCTCGGAATTTTATTTCTACCTGGTGGCTTTTAAGGAGGAAGAAACCGAATTTCCTGTCGTATTCCGCGTGGATCGCATAGAAGATATGGAAAGAACCGGAGAGAAATTTCACATTCCCTATGCAGACCGATTCAAGGAAGGAGAATTTAGAAAGCGCATCCAATTCATGTACCCCGGTCCCCTGGAGCGCCTCACCTTCACCTACAGCGGTCCCTCGGTGGAAGCCGTCCTCGATAGGCTGCCCACCGCGCGAATCCTCGCGGAAAAAGATGGCACCTACACCATAGTGGCTGAAGCCTTCGGCACAGGCATAGAAATGTGGCTCGGTAGCCAGGGGGACAGGGTGAAAGTGATTAGTCAGTAGGGGTGGGAAAGTAGTGGGTAGTCGGTGGTCGGGGCGTGGACAGCGGTTGCGTCCACGGGCATGGATATCGCTATAGCTGATAGATCCTTCGACTTCGCTCAGGATGACGGTGGTGCAGAAAGCGCATGAGGACAAAGGCATCCTATCGCTACAGCCCTAAGTATCCCTGCTGACTCTTTCGCGAATCCCGTCATCCTGAGCGAAGTCGAAGGATCTATCCACCGATAGCGGCCGCATGCCTATTGCTTCTACCGCCAAACGCGCCCCGACTACCGACCACCGATTACTAATACCGGAAAGGACTGAGACCATTGCCATCATCTGATTTCATGGAAGACCTGCTTCTCTTGGCGGCGCGGCGGGTGTTTTTGGACCATCATGAAGACGGGACGCTGCACAAGCGGCTCTATCCGGGCGACGTGCTGGCGGTTTCCCGCTGGGGAAATCTTTACGAGCACTACGGCGTCTACATCGGAGGCGGGCGGGTGATCCACTTCGCCTCCGCAGATGGCGATTTCGGAGAAGAGCAGGAGATCCGAGAGGCATCCCTCGCCGTTTTCGAAAAGGATAGCGACTACCGCATCGTAGCCTTCCCCAAGACCAGCCCCATGAAGGGCTATCACCTCTATAGCGCCAGGGAAACCGTGGCCCGCGCCAAGTCCTGCCTGGGGAAAGCGGGCTATGAGCTCCTGGGAAATAATTGCGAACACTTCGCCCTGTGGTGCAAGACTGGCGTGAAGACCTCTCGCCAGGCCAATGCCCTGTGGCGTGCTCTGCTAGGTGGATGCTGTTAAGTTAAGGGTTTTATGCTGAAGGTTGGCATAGATTTGTGGGGCTACTCATGTAGGGCTGGAGTAACATTTCGAGAAAAACGATCAGGACGATGGGGCGGGGGGGCAGTGAAATCAGTTGGCGTGTATGATGCTACTGCTGATAGATCCTTCGACTTCGCTCAGGATGACTAGGGGGGCGACGGAGGCGGATGGGATTCTTAGGGCTGTAGCGGTAAGAAGAAGTCTGTTACTTATCCGCTTTCTTCACCACCGTCATCCTGAGCGAAGTCGAAGGATCTATCCGCACTAGCGGTATCATGCAAAGCTGACTCGAAAAGGAAACGCGCCCCGACTACCGACTACTAAATGAATCATTTAAAACCGATCAAAGGAGAGTGGAAGATATGAGTAAAGGAAAATTTTACGCCGGCGACTTCCGCCGCGGGCCTTGTGCTTTTTGTAAGCATTGGTACGATCCGGGGAATTCCGCCATCAAGCCCTTGTCGGGAAATTGGTGGGAGTACGACCGGGACATGGAGGCCCGCTGCATGAAGACGGTGGGTCAAAAGAGAAAAGGCCGGGATACCTGTGGGAAGTTTGAATTGAAGATCTGAATGGATAAGACTTGAATAAGAGCGTATAAGACAGCAGCAGATAGGCTTGTTTATGGGATGGAAAGATTTTCTTTTATGGAGGAGGAAGCAAGAATGAATAAGGAAAAATATATACAGGCATTACAGGATACACAGGACATTATCAAAAAA
>CAVEMF010000096.1:2657-6955 GCA_963616715.1 Ruminococcus bromii
GGGGAATTCCGCCATCAAGCCCTTGCCGGGAAATTGGTGGGAGTACGACCGGGACATGGAGGCCCGCTGCCTGGAGACGGTGTGCCAGAAGAGAAAAGGCAGGGATAGCTGCGGGAAGTTTGAATTGAAGATATAGAGGAGGAACTGCCATGAGTTGGTTTGACGATGATGATGATAAGAAGAAAAAATTTAAGGAGCGGGTGCTATACATCTTGGAGGATGCCGAGGTGCAGGCGAAGCTCAGGGCGATCTTGGCTTCCGATAGCAAGGAGTCCGGGGTGCTTCCCGATGCTCGTAGAAGAGATGACTACTCCGTAGAGCCGGAGAAGAGGACGGAGGGGCCCTATGAGGAGATGCTTTATAAGGCGAAGGAAATGATTTCCCGGCTGCAGAAGGAAAAAGAAACCATTTCTTCTGAGAGAGACCGTATAGCTACCAAATGCAAGAAAGCAGAGGCAGAGCTGGCGGGTACCCGCGCGGAGTGGCAGAGAGAGCGGCATACCTATGAGGACGCCTATCGCAACTGGCAGCGAGAGCTGAATGGTGCGAAGGAGCAGCTCCGGCAGCAAAGTGCGGAGATGATGAGGCAGCAAGAGGACTTGCAAAAGGCCTTGCAGCAGGCGAAAGCCGTAGCAGAGCCCTTTGCGGAGGCATTGCAGATGTATCAGCAGGTACAGCGCCTATCGCCGAAGCTCAAGGTGCGGGTAGAGGCCTATTTCCTGCCGAAGTCGCCGGTGTCCTTCCTGGTATGCGCCGGGCAGGAAGGTAAGATGCTTGCCCTATGGGATATCACCAAAGAGGAGATGGGCAAGTGCTCTTCCGAGGAGAAATCGATCTTGCTATCGCTTTTGGACTATAGCATCCGGCGGGTCAATGATCCCTATCAGTCGCCGCGGTATGCGTTGCGGCAGGATCAGGCGGGGGCTCGATTCGACGATCGCTATCACATTCGTACCAAGGATAGCAGTTCTTATAATGACCCTATCGCAGAAGTAATTTTGCCGGGCATTGACCGAGTAGATAATAGAAAAGTGGAAAGGAAAAGTGTAGTTCGGGTATAGGAGTGAAAATATGGAACAGAACAATGAAAAACAAAGAGACTCGATTCATTCCCTTCATACATGGTGGCTCAGCAAGGAAAAGGAAAAGGAAATCAAGGCGCGCATAAGAGTGGATACGGCGAGAAGGGACATTCTTGCCAAGCTCTCGGAAATGAAGGAGCATATCCGAGAGCTTCCGAGGAATACCTTTATCCCGGTAAAGGAGGCGCCATTTGTCTTCAGCACAAATCCCACGGCCCACGTGCTGGTGGAAGATGTGGATCGGCTGAAAGTGGGATTGGCTTATACCTACTATGATCACAATTACTGCTATGAAAATGGCGATGAGGAAAAGGTAAAGAAAATCGGTGGTTTCTCATGGGACTTGTGCACTGAGGCACAGGCAGTGGAGTTGCATAAAACGCTCCAATGGCATATGGATTTATCGAAAAAGCTAAAGGAATATAGCTTCGTTGAGACTTTCCCCTTTGGAGGACGGCGGTGGCGCGGATCTGAATTAAAGTCTAGCAATTTACTGGGACTTACCTTGCGCGGAAAAAAGCGATTTTATCATTTTGAAAATGGTACTAAATGGGATTTTAACGGCAATCTTCGAAATCTGGTGGCGGATTTATACGTTTCAGCGATTCCGGAAGGCGAAACCTCTCTGCCCTATATTTTAGAAAATGGCTTCACACCGGACGAAGGAAAGGACCCGGATTTCTGGAAGGTCTTGGCGATGCTGCTTTCTCAAGGTGTGGTGCGCCTAGCACCGGATGAAGCGAATAAGGGCTACGAGCTGACATACGAGGAAGGAGCTATTTCCCTGGCGGTATGGGAGTCTTTGGCAAAAGGGATGAAGGACGGAAATCTCATCCGCTCCTATTTCGGGCTTCCGGATCTGGATGCGAAAGTAGAGGATACTTTCAAGAAAATTTCTATCCCAGAGGCCTATCTCGTTGGGGATGTACTCTCTTGCGACCGGGTGCGGTGCGCGTTACCGGCTTACACGATGCAAATGCTCGCAGACCCCAAGAAAGGCAGCTGGGATTTGTGGGAGACGGAGCAGCGTGGCCACGTGGGGATGACGGAGTGCCGGGGGAAGAAGTCCTTTTACGCGCGAGATCCCAGGCAGGATATATCGGAGAATGGGATCATCGGTATCGATTTCGGTACGAAAAGCACGGTGGTGACATACTTAGGGGATACGAATGTGATCCGTCCGCTTCGCATTGGCACCGGGGATCTGGATAGAGAGGTACGGGCGGAGCATTTCGAAAATCCGACGGTCATGGAGTTTAAAGATATCGATCAATTCTTGAAGGCCTACCGGGCTAGAGAGGGACGGCCCTATACCCGATGGGACGATGTGACGACTTCCCATACCGCGGCCAATGACCGGAAGAGCAGCGACGACTCTGATGACTCCGCGTCTTTCTTAGGAGAGCTGAAGCAATGGGCCGGTA
This sequence comes from Ruminococcus bromii, assembly GCA_963616715.1. Taxonomy (GTDB): domain Bacteria; phylum Bacillota; class Negativicutes; order Veillonellales; family Dialisteraceae; genus Dialister. The sequence goes on from CAVEMF010000096.1 coordinate 5,164, forward strand.
CCGATGGGAAGCGGCTCCATATCCGAGATAGGAAGGGCCATGAGGAGACGCTGCCTCCCTATACGACCTTGCAGGAAGGCGACTTCGACCCCATCGAGCTCTACGCCTACTACATCGGGCTCTATTTGAATAACCAGCATATGGGAAAAATCTATATGCACTATATCCTCTCCTTCCCGGTGACTTACGCCAAAGCGGTGCGGGAGCATATTTTGGAGAGCTTCCGCCGGGGACTTCAGAAATCTCTGCCGCTGACCGTGGTGCAGGACGAGGCGTGCATGGAGAAATTCCGCGTAGAAGCGGGCGCCGGGGAACCGGCAGCCTATGCGGTGTGCGCGCTGCAGGAATTGCAGAAGAAGGAAGAAATCATCGTATCCGATGAGCCACTTTTCTACGGGGTCTTTGATTTCGGCGGCGGCACATCGGACTTTGATTTCGGTACCTGGCGAAAGGCGAGGAAGGACAAAAAGGAGAAGCGGTTTACCTATGTGATTCGCCACTTCGGCGCCGGCGGTCAGCCGTACTTAGGTGGGGAGAATCTTCTGAAGCAGCTGGCCTATCAGGTGTTCAAAGAAAATGCGGATCTGCTGCGAGAAAAACACATCCCCTTCGTCCGTGCTCCGGAGTGCGAGCCATTCCCGGGAGATGAGACGATCGTAAATGATTCCCAAGAAGCGGAAACAAATACCCAGTACCTCATGGAGAAGCTGCGCCCCTTCTGGCAAAGAGAGGGAGAAGAGGCGCCTGCGGAATTTAAAGTCGAGAATATGGCTTTCTTCAATGCAGCTGGCGATCGGGTAGACGCGGTGGAATTGACCGTGAATGTGGATAACTTGGAGGCGGTATTGGAAGAGAAGCTCAGGGCGGGTATCACAGCCTTCTTTGATAAGCTCTTGCAGGTACGGAGGGATTATAGCGGTGCATTGGCCGGTACGGATGTGTGCCATATCCTCTTGGGCGGCCGCTCTAGTGAATCGCCTTTGTTCCGGAAGCTATTCCGTGAGGCGATGAATCGTTATGAAAAGGCCTATGAAAACTGGGAAGAAGAAGCCGGTCGAGGGATCGGAAAAGGTGATTTCTTTGTGCTCCATGATCCTTTAGGCACTAAGGCGCCGAAGGAAGAGAGTCAGGCAGACCAGGAGCCGAAGACCTCTACCGATGCTCTCTATGCGCCCAATGGAAAAACGGGCGTAGCCTTCGGACTATTGCTGTGCCGCAAGGGCGGAAAGATCCGTGTGGTTTCCGAAACGGATACCACCCAGGGCGAGATTCCTTTCCAATTCTATGTAGGGGAAGAGGACGATGAATTCTTCCACTCTGTACTCACACCGACCTCGAAATATGGCGAGTGGCAGGAGTTTGAGTATGCCATGGAAGAAGATAATGAATTCTACTACACCACGAGCCCATCGGCCGGTGTGCCTCATGGCCTCTCCTGCAGCGATGCCCAGGTGCGCCGCGGCAATTGCAAGATCTCGGAAGAAGCGGTGAATGAGGATGCCATGATTTACTGGCGCCCCACCAGCCCGAAGACCCTGGAATACGTGGTGGCCGAAAGCAAAGAAAAGTGCGAGAGCGGCGAATACACCTTCGGCCCGAAGACGATTTTGCTCAAGAAATGATCCAGCGGTAGGGCTGGGGAAGCATACCGGTTGAGTGACAAATAGCGCGCGAAAGCCTTTGGGACTGGGGGCAAGGGTCAGGGGGTGGTGCGCCGCACAAATTATAAAGCGGCGCATATATAAGGGCGAAGCCCACTACTTTTACCCTCTTCCTCTGGAAGGGGGAGGGC
>CAVEMF010000097.1:0-6949 GCA_963616715.1 Ruminococcus bromii
TTCTTTTACCCACTTCCTCTGGAAGGGGGAGGGCCCGAAGGGCGGGGGTTGGCTTAGCATATCTGCTGCCCCACTACCGTTTACCGTGTAACCGTTGACCGGATTTTTTACCAATAGCGAGCCTTCGAGCGATATATCTTTCGCGTAAGAGCTTATTGCTCCACGGCTCGCTATCGATAGTATGCGCGGTTAACGGTTATACGGTAAACGGTTCACGGTAATGGGGAGAGAGGTACGCGCGTTCCTTATTTCAAAAACTCGCGCCGCTTTCTAATTTGATGCGGCACACCATCACTCCTCACTCCTCACTAAAAAGCATTCACGCTTTTCTCTAACGCGTTCCCTTTCCAAAGATGATTCTACCCGGCAGCTGGGACAGGAAGACGCCGGCGGTCATGGCGACTACGCCTACCATCTGGCGAGCGGTGAGCGTTTCGCCAAGGCACAGGATGCCGGCGAGGCCGCCGAAGACCATTTCCATGGAAAGAATCATGGAAGCTTCGGTGGGCGGCAAATATTTCTGTCCCACCGCTTGCAGCGTGTAAGCCACGCCAGTGGAGAGAAGGCCGGTATAGAGAAGTGGCCACAGAGCGCCGGAGATGCCGGAGAGGGTGGGCGTCTCAAGGGTGAAGGCTAGGATCAAATTCAAGACGCCTACTACCATAAACTGCCCTGACGAGAGCGAGATGGGGGAGAAGCGTTGGGTGAGGTACTCCAAGACGTGGATCTGGATGGTGAAGCCCATAGCGCACAGGAGCATCAAAAGGTCGCCGGCGCTGATGGAAAAATTTTCTGTGATGGACATGAAGTACACGCCGCCGATGGCCAGGAAGGCGCCGATGAGATGGGTGAGCCGCAGCACATGGCCGAGGAAAATCCCCACCAGTGGCACCAAGAGGATATAGATGGCCGTAAGGAAGCTGGCCTTCGAGGCGGTGGTATATTGGAGGCCCACCTGCTGCAGCGTGGCGCCCATGAAGAGCGGCAGCCCGGCCATGAGGCTGGCCATCCAAAAAGGAATCTTCGTAGGAAGAGGACTGGGTACTTTCTTTCCAAAGAAAATGAGCGGGAAGAGAGAGAGGGACCCTAAAATAAATCGCACGCCATTAAACGTGTAGGGCCCAACCGAGTCCATGCCCATCACCTGGGCCGCAAAGGCGAAGCCCCAGATGAGAGCGGCCAGCAAAAGTAGTAAACGGTATTTCATATGATTCTCCTTAGGGGTGTAGTATAATTATTATAGCAGAAAAATAGGGATAGGGAATAAGGCGCTTTTTGTTGCTTTCTCATAGCTAGGAGCTTTCAGCTTGAAGCTTGGAGCTCTGCTATAGTCAGTTGGTATGCTTGACACTGGAGACATTGGGCGAGACGCATTTGACTATTTTGTATTCGTCTCGTGGGGCGTGCTTACCAGCTCCAAAATCCAAGCTCCTAGCTATGGCGAAGCAGGTAAACGCGCACCCGACTACCGACCACCGACTACCGACTACTTTCAAAGACAAGGAGAAATATAATGTCCATTCGACTGATCGCCATTGACTTGGATGGCACGTTGCTACATGATGATATGACCATTTCCGCTTACTCCAAGGAAATCATTCAGAAAGCTTTGGCCAAGGGCTACCGCGTGGTGGTGGCCACCGGGCGCATGTGGGACTCGGCGAAGGCGAAGGTGGCGCTTTTGGAATTGGGGAATGTGCCGGTCATTTGTTACACCGGCGCGTGGATCATGATGAGCGAGACCGATGAAGTGGTGATGCAGGACGGCATCGCGCCCGCGCTTGCGGGGAAAATTTTGAAAGCCGGCAGGGACGAAGGCTGGACCGCTACAGCCTTTTGGGGGAATCATATTTACATGGAGAAATCCGACGGCACAGAAGCGAAGTACCAAAAGTATCGCACCCAGAAGCCCACATTCCTCGGCGAAGATTTCTATGAACCCAAAGAGCGGGTGACTCGCATCGTCTTCACTGATCCCACGCAGGAAGGTCGTGACCGCATCCGCGCTTTCATGGAAAATCATTTTGGTGAGGAAATCACCGTGGTCTATCCCGGCGATGACTTCGTGGACATCCACAAGAAAGGCATCCACAAAGCCGCGGCCCTTTCCTATCTGGCAAAGAAGGAAGGCTTTTCGCCGGAGGAGGTCTTGGCTTTTGGAAATACGGAGAACGATGTGTCCATGCTCCGCTGGGCCGGCCTCTCCTACGCCGTGGCCAATGCCGACGACGTGGCCAAAGAAGCGGCCGATCGCCTGTGTCCCTCCAATGAGGAAGACGGCGTGGCAAAAACCATAGAGAGCTTGTTCTTATAAGCAAACAAAAACCGCCGGCGCGAAAGCGCGGGCGGTTTTTGCATAGTGGGAATACGATTGAAATGTTAGTTAGGAGTTAGGAGTTAGGAGTTAGGAGTGGAGGAGCGCCGCATCAATTCATATGGCGGCGCAAGATTTGAAATAGAAAGCCGCGTACCTGCTTCGTCATAGCTATGAGCGATGAGCGATGAGCTGGAGCTCTGACAGTGGCACTTAGCATTTAACTACGGTTCAATAAAGCAGGTAAAGTGGCTCGCGCCTCTACAACTGGACGTGCCTACTGCCGCTGGCCGGGCTCCAAGCTCCGAGCTCCAAGCTATGGCGAAGCAGTCAAACGCGCTAATTTCCAAATTTGCGGCGCTTCTTAATTTGTGCGCCGCACCACCACTCCTCACTCCTCACTCCTCACTCCTCACTCCTCACTCCTCACTCCTCACTTTCCTTCGCTCTCGCGAAGGAAAAATTCCAGCGTGTCCTTCAGTCCCTTCTCCAAATCATAGGCCGGTGCCCAGTGGAGGAGGGATTTGATTTTCTCATTGGAGAGAGCGGAGCGATAGATGTCGCCGGTACGTGCTGGACCGTAGTGAATGTAGGAGGCAGGAAGGCCTGCGAGGGAGACCATCTTCTCGGCCAGATCAGTGAGAGAAATTTCCGAGGCGGTGCTGACGTTCATGATTTCTTCATTTCCGGAAGAGAGCGCGGCCACATTGGCAGCCACGATGTCGTGGACGGAGATGAAGTCTCTTGTCTGCGTGCCGTCGCCGAAGATGGTGATCGGTTTCTTTTCGGCCAGTGCTTTGGAGAAAATATAAATCACGCCGCCTTCTCCATTGGCGCCCTGCCGGGGACCGTACACATTGCTGTAGCGGAGCACGGTGTAGTGGAGGCCGTAGAGCTTGTGATAGAGGGCCAGGTATTCTTCCGTCATCCATTTGGTGAGACCGTAGAAGGATTCCGGTGCCGGCTTCTCTGTCTCCTTGAGCGGCAGCTTTGTGTTGTCGCCGTAAATGGCAGCGGAGGAAGAGAAGATCACTTTCTTCACGCCAGTCTTCCGCGCATTTTCCAAAATGGAGAGAAGGCCCATGATATTTTCATCGGCATCATAGCGAGGATCCTTGATGGAGACCGGCACCATGGTCTGCGCTGCTTCGTGGTAAATCACGTCGAAGTGATGGGACTCGAAAATAGCAGATAGCTTTTCATCGCGGATGTCCGCTTCGATAAATTCGGCGGCTCTCGGAATAAATTTCTTCGTCCCGGTGGAAAGGTTATCGATGATGGTGACCTCATGGCCTTCTGCCAAAAGGGCGTCCGCCAGATGGGAACCAATAAATCCGGCGCCGCCGGTAATCAATATACGCAAGAGAACACCTCCTGGAGTTGTATTTAATAATATGAAAATGAGAAGGGGAGATGATGAGATGTCTTCTCGTACCTTCTCATATTATATGCTTGGGTTGTATGGATCGGTTATAGAAATAATGAATTCTTTTTAAATTGTGTGAGTTTAGTGATCAGTGATCAGTGATTAGTGATCAGGGCGCGCTGACCTGCTTCGTCAAAGCTCAAAGCTATGGGAAAGCAGGTCAGCACGTTCTCACCGTCTCATCGTCTCATCGTCTCATCGTCTCACAGTCTCACAGTCTCACAGTCTCACAGTCTCGCACTCTTAGTCCAAGTGGAACCGATACCCGGAGCCCCAGACGGTTTCGATCTTGTCGTAGGGATGGCCCAGAGCGGTCTTGAGTTTATCGCGGAGGCGGTTGATGTGGACGGTGACGGTGGCCGGTTCGCCGATGGGGTCGAAGCTCCAGATTTTTTCAAAGAGCTGTTCCTTGGAGAAGACTTCGTTGGGATGCTGAGCCAGGAAATACAGGAGATCGAATTCCTTACCGGTAAGCGGCACTTCTTTGCCTTTGAGGAAGACCTGGCGAGCCTTCGGGCGGATATTGAGATCGCCGATGACCATGCCCATTTCCGCATCTTTGTGCGGCATTTCTTTATTGAGCAGGCGCTTGTGTGTGGCCAGCTGGGCGCGCAGGTGCGCCATCAGCACGGTACCGCGGAAGGGCTTCACGATGTAGTCGTCAGCCCCAAGGCCGAGGCCTCTCACGATGTCAGCGTCTTCTGTGCGGGCGGTGGCGAAGATGATGGGCGCGTCGGTGCGTTCGCGGAGCTTTCGGCACAGAGAGAAGCCATCCTCTCCCGGCAGCATGACGTCCAAAATGATGGCATCGATTTCCTGTTCATCCATGATCTTGAGCGCAGCGGCTCCGTCGCCGGCTACAAAGGGCTCATACCCGGAGCCTTCGAGAAAATCTCTTTCCATGTCCGCGATCTTTGGCTCGTCTTCCACTACAAGTACTTTTGTCATTTCGTTTTACTCCCTTCTGCAAGTGGGATATCAAAAATTAATTTCAAACCGTGATCATTGACCGCGTGGTAGCGGCCCTTGTGGGCGGTCATGATTTCCGCCACGATGGCAAGGCCGAGGCCACTGCCATTGCTGGTCTTGCTTCTTGCTTCGTCAGTGCGGTAGAAGGCCTCGAAGATATGAGGCAGCTTCTCTTGCGGGACCCCGGGGCCGTCATCGGCATAGGTGAATTCGGCGTACTGGTCCTTGGCTTTCAAAGTGATCAGCACTTCGGAAGAATCTGTATCTCTATATTTTATCGTATTTGTGAGCAAATTGAAAATAATTCGTTGAAATTCTTTTTCGTCCACCATGGCCATGACGACGGGCTCCATGTCATAGGACACGTGCACCTGCCTAGACGCCAGGTAATCCTTGTCTTCGGCGATGTAGCTACGGATCACGGCGCTGAAATTGGTGGCCACCGGGTGGCAGATGATGCGGCTGGTAGAAAGCTTATTATAAAGAGACAGCTCCTCGATGAGCTTCGACAAATCATCAGCGCAGCTGGCGATGGAGTTCAGATACTGCATCTGCCTCTCCTTGGTGCGCCCCATGCCTAGCTGCAGCGCCTCGGTGTAGCCCATGATGGCGGTGAGCGGCGTTCGAAGGTCGTGGGCGATGCCGGAAAATAAAATTTTGCGGCTCGCATTGGCGTGGGCCCTTTCTGCGATACTTTTCTTCAAGTAAGACTGCATGGTGCGGAAGGTGTCGCACACCTGGCCCAGCTCATCATCGCTGTGATAGTCGACGGTGATATTGAAATTTCCATTCTTCGTGATGGCATGCGCCGCGGTGGAGAGCTGCTGCAAGGGGATGATGACCCGCTTCCTGGCATTCAAGTGGAAGAGGTAATTGATCCTGGCGCTCAATGCGATGATGGAAATCAGAACGCCGCCAAAGATGAAGTGAATCGCCTTGGGGCTGAAGGAAATCTCCTCGGTGGTGTAAGCCAAGAAGACCAGCAATATGATGAGCGCCGCAAAAGTGGGGATGCTCACAAAAATCAAAATCTCCATGAGCATCTGAGAGTACAGGCCGTTTCCACTCTTTTGAAACAGCCCGATGCTTTTCGAATGGTTTTTCATGGTATTCCTCGGTGAGAGACGCTGGAGGGTTAGTAATTAGTGATCAGTGATTAGTGATTAGCAGTCAGTGACCAGTGATCGGTGGCCAGTAGTCGAGACGCGAGCGGCAAACGCGCCCTAATCACTGATCACTGAACACTAATTACTAAACCTCTAGCCCCGAATAACGATCAAATCATAAAATCCAATTCCACCGGACAGTGGTCACTGCCCATGATGTCCGGGTGGATGGCCGCGCCCTTGATGGCGCCGGCGAGACTTTGAGACGTGATGTAGTAATCGATTCTCCATCCCACATTTCTTTCACGCGCCTTGGCCATGTAGCTCCACCAAGAGTAGGCCGCTTTGGTATCGGGATGGAGATGGCGGAAGGAGTCGATGAAGCCGGCGGAGAGGAGCTCGGTCATGCGGCTTCGCTCTTCGTCCGTGAAGCCGGCACTCTTGTGATTGGTGGCGGGATTGGCGATGTCGATTTCCTCGTGAGCCACATTGAGGTCGCCGCAAAGAATCACCGGCTTCTCCTCGGCGAGGCGCTTCATGTAGGAAATCATCTCCGTCTCCCAGCGCATGCGATAGTCCAGGCGCGCTAGGCCTCGCTGGCTGTTGGGCGTGTAGCAGGTGATGAGGTAGTGACTGCCGAAGTCAGCGGTGATGATACGGCCCTCCTGGTCATGCTCCTCGATGCCAAGGCCATAGGTAACGGAAAGAGGCTCCTCCTTACAAAAGAGCGCTGTGCCGCTGTAGCCTTTCTTTACCGCGCTATTCCAATACTGATGATAGCCGGGAAGATCCAGCTCGATCTGGTGGGGCTGCAGTTTCGTTTCCTGCAAAGAAAAACAGTCTGCATCCAATGAAAGAAAGGCATCCATAAATCCCTTCTTCATGCAAGCACGCAGGCCGTTCACATTCCAAGAAATATATTTACGAGTTTTCATGTTGAGATTTTCCTTTTTGAAAAAGAAATACGAAATCATATAGTCTACTCCAATTTAAATTATACACCACATGGCAATGCGGGGGAAACACATGCGAGGGAAAAGGAGAAAAAGGGGGGCGGGTTCAAGGGGCAGGGGTCAAGGGGAGGTGCGGCGCGCAAGTTAAGAAGCGCCGCGAGTTTTTAAAAGTCAGCCCATG